>JACRHO010000019.1 GCA_016212045.1 Candidatus Omnitrophota bacterium
CTGACCAGACCAAGCCGGAAAAGGCCTGCACCAAGAAAAGATAAAGCGGATTATGGTTTAGTATCCATAAAAACGGTATGACTGCAATCAACAAGGCCGTAAACTTCACCACCTTAACATTTCCTATCCTATCCGCCACTCTACCCCATCTCTCAATGGTTAATATAGAAACTGCAGTTACAGTAGTCACAATAACAGTGTAGGTGAGATAACTAAATTTTAACTCCCTGAGCATAAATAAGGAGAAAAAAGGCGCTGCCAGGTTAACGCAAAAATGGAATGCCGAGATAGAGAATGTATATCTGGCAAAATTTGACTTAAGGAGATTTTTGGTAAAATCCGCTAAATTAAAGGCTGATACCCGCTCAAGCCGCAACGGCGGCTCATACATCAGGTTGATAAAATACCAGGAGAGAAAACGGGCTAAAAGCGCCAGGCTAAAAATCACCAGAAACCCCTGGAGGGCGTTTTTCTTAAAAAAATGCAGTATGAAACCAGCAGCAAGTGATACAACAATGGTAATGATGCCTAAGGCTTTACTGCGCCAGCCAAAATACTGGCCGCGTTTATCGCCGGGAATGTATTCAGCCAAGAGCGCTGACATCACCGGTCCAGCTAAAGAATTAAAGCCGGAATATAAAATCATAAAAAATATCAGCCACAATACTGGCTGGTCTTTAAATAAATAAGAAACGAAGACAACCGGCAGGAAACTTAAAATATTCAATAAGACAAAAATGCTGATTACTTTTTTGCGGCTTTTAAATATGTCGGTGACTTTCGCTGATAATAATTGCGCCACTGATGTGGCCAAAGAGGGCGCTACAGCCAGAACGCCGACCTGCGCGGTAGTGGCCTTTAAAGCCAAGGCATAAGGGGTAAAATAATTGCTCGTTAACCCGCCCATAGATGAGGAAAAAACGCCTTCTAAAAAAGAAAATTTTAAACTCCTCTTTATCCTATTTTCTTTAGGCATGGTCTTCATTATACCATAATGCCGCAAAATAAAATAGGGCGTCTCTATTTATTCTAAAAAATCAGAAACGCCCCTTTTTCTATTGTATTTATCTTACAATCCTATCAAACTCTTCTATTGTCATTGCCGGAGAACTGAAGAAACCAATGCCGGTTAACTTGGTCAGGGCAATGGCGGTTCTCACTAATGCGGCATTGCTGGGCATATCCACAATCAAGGCCAGGTCATACGGCCCGATTAACGCATACATCCCGATAATTTTGCCGCCCTGTTTCTTAAAAAGCGCGACTGCCTTTTTGGTGCGCTCAGGGCTAATGCCCTTGACTGCCTCCACCGAGTATTTTCCCAACATCAGATATTTAGCCATCTATCTTCTCCTCCTTTCTCTAAATTAGCGATGTTTCTATCTCCATCTAAAATGCAGAAAAATCCTGCCCCAGCCCTCTTTGGATTTCACCAGCCGGCTGTAAAGGCAGCGGTATTCTTTTTTATTCAGGAAATTAAGGATTCTTCTTTTTGTCTCGCCAGCCTGCGCGCCATAGGATATTTCAATCAGGTCTGCCTGATGTGTCTTGGCCTGCTCCAAGACCTCCACTAATCTTTCTTCTAGATCTGTAACTGCCGGAGGTAAGATTAATTTTATTTTCACGGGCCGGTTTGGAACAGCCAATGCATATTGCGGTTCCGCTCTATCCAAAGCCTCACAATTCTATGCCCCATGAAACGAAACATTGCATTTCTAAAGTGCAATTTAATTAAGAGGAGGAATGACCTGGGGAGAGAATAAAATTTAAGATATGCCCTGACTACATTTACCTGAAGTTGTCTGGCAGTTAATAACTTTGGCTTAAAAACTACGTGCTGGCCGTCATAAAGATCCCAATCGTGACTAAAAATCCTATTTTGCTCATTTAGCTCTGCGTGGACCTTCGTCCCAGGGAAAGGAGTAAGAATCATCATCTGGATTGTATCTATCTTCTGTTTTAGCGAAAACCTAAGCGTATCCCAAATAGTATTTTCATTATCGGCGTCACTGCCTAAAACAAACATTCCATGAATTTTGATTCTTTTTTTGCGAAAAGAACGTATTGCGCTGATTATGTCATCTATGGTCTGCCTCTTCTGGTATGCCTTGAGCGTCTTAAGATTAACGGATTCAAATCCTACGCACAGCGCAGAACACCCAGCCCGCGCCATAAGGTCTAGCAGTGAATCGTCCTTTGCCACATCGCAGCGCACCTGGCAGGACCATTGCTTAATTCTGTTGTTTATCATCAGGTTTAATAACCTTGCCGCGCGCTCGGGGTCGGCAGTAAAGTTATCGTCGCAGAAGAAGAAACGCTGCCTTTTTCTGGAGAGCATCTCCTGCATCACATCGGATTCACTGCGAAAACGGTACTTGCGGCCAAATATCTTGGTTACCGAGCAGAAACTGCAGTCAAAAGGGCATCCGCGCGAAGTAGATATAGGCGCGATTAATGGAGCGCGATAACCCTGGATAAGGGAAAAATCCGGATGCGGCAGGGAATTTAAATCTTCAATGGCCGGACCCTGAACAATTTCATCTTTGAGCCGGCCTTCTGCGATATCCGCGATAACTGCCTCTGCCTCTCCTACCACCACCTGGCGGCAATACTGCAGGGCTTCCTCAGGCAAAAGACTGGCATGCACTCCGCCGATAATCACCTTGTCCTTGGGAAATTTTCTGGCTATCTCATAGCCACGCCTGGCAGTTGCAGTAAGGATGGATATGCCAATGAGGTCTGCCTTCAGGCGAGAGTAATCCGCAGGCGAGATACTCTCGTTATAAATCCGGACCTCATGGCCTCTGTTTTTGAGAATGGTTCCCAGATATACCGGACCCAACAGAGGCATATGTAGTTTGCTGTACACGTTGGCCTCTGTTTGTGCCGGCTCAATAAACACTATTTTCATGACTATAGCGTTAGTGGGGTATTACTGACTTTGCACAACACGAATATTGACTGCGCGCGGACCTTTCGGGCTTTTTTCCACTTCAAACTCTACCGATTGTTCTTCGGTGAGAGCCTCAAATTTTAAATCAATGAGGCTGGATTGATGGAAAAATACCTCTCTGCCGTCCGTATCGCTAATAAAACCAAAACCTCTCTCACGAACGAGCTTTTTAATCTTACCGGTGTGCATTTTAGCTCCTTTTTTTCCGCCCATTTATTATCTAAAGGCGGGATCCCGCCCTAACTTAAAATAGCGGACGGGGAAAAAATAGGCCCGGCTTATCAAAAACCGGGCCATTTTGTTGCTTTTTAGGTTACAATTTCACTACTTTAGTAGCCTGTTCTCCCTTGGGGCCCTTTTCAATTTCAAACTCTACTTCCTGGCCTTCCTCCAGAGATTTATAACCGTCACCCTGAATTGCGCTATGATGCACAAAGACATCACTGCCAGACTCAGGCGTGATAAATCCGTAACCTTTTTGGTTTGAAAACCACTTTACTTTACCTCTTGCCATTATTCACTAACCTCCTTCCTTTAAAATTTTTAGTAAATAATGGCAGAAATAAAAAAACCGGAAGGTTAGTAATCTTAACCTTTCCGGCCCTAGATTTCTAATCCCTTATTTACTACAAATAATAGTATACCATTGATTTCCTCTTTGTCAACTAATTTTTCACTAGAGGAAAAATGGGGGTTTTAACGACCTTGGCTCTTGCGCTTTGAATAGCAATCCTTGCAGTATATCGGACGGTCATCTCTGGGTTTAAACGGGACTTCGCATTCCTTCTTACATTCTGCGCAAATCGCCTTGTGCATCTCCCGCGGCCTTCCGCCGTATCCACCGCCACCACCTTCTTGATATGCCATGTTCCCTCCTTTTTAGCTTGGCTAAAGATTTTAGCCCTTAAGTTGGTAATTATATAACTTTCCTAGAGGAATTTCAAGTGTTTATTTATGCTACTCTAACTACCCTAGCAACTTCTGAGATAAACGATGCAAGTCAGAATTAGCTAAAGCTAGAACTTTCTTTTTTACTACACGAGAGAAGTATTCAGTCTCGGTCTTGGTTAATTTTTCTCTTTTTAATTTTTTATAGAACAATTCCTTTTGTTTAGGAGAGAAAACCTGAGATAATACATACTCAAGGCTAAGTTCATCTTTCACTGAAAGCAAATCCTCTAATCTTTTCTGCGCTTGGTTAAAATAATTACCGAACACTGATTTTAATCTAAGGCTTGACATCTCTCGGCCGGCGCATTGAAATTCACCATCATTCTTAAGCTTACTAAGAAACATATTAAATTCTTTTTTCCCCTCTTTTGAAAACACCTTAAATAATCTATCAGACCAAGAAAATTTTAAATTAAATAACTTGTAAAGCGCAAGCGATAACGCAACTAGCGAAGTAAAATAAGACCTCTCCAAGGGCTTCTTTAAATAATAATTAACTTTATCGTAATTAAACAGCCCCTTTTCAGCGCTATTGGCTAATACCACAGGAAATCCTTCCCAAAGACGCAGGTCTTTGCTTTTAACTACTTGCGCCAGAGTTAAATTTGCGTTCTGATCGTCTTGAGGCCCAAACAAGGGAAAACCCAAAGCGCCAACTTTCTTAAGGAGATTATTATCTTTCATTTATTAAGCCTTCTTTCTTGAGGAGTTTCAAAAAATATTCTAAATTCTTATTTACGTTCACTTCAGATACATCATAGGCTGCTGTTTCACGGAAACGGCTGGATAGCCGTTTGATGTCTATCTCATCTCTTTTTTCTCTTACCAAAGATAAGCAGTCATCTAAATCTAGCGCCGTAGCTCTAAATAACTTACTTATAATAGTGTCATAATAATTAAGCACTCCCAAATAAACATGGCTAAATTCTTTTATCAAGGCGTGGTTTCCCTTTTCAAGCGGCGATTCCAATAATTCTGTAGTATGCACGGTTTTCCCTCTAAATAGATCAAAAATAAACCCGTCTCCTCTCTCCCAGCCCCAGCCGCTGGCAGATTTATAGCCCAACTGCTTTAGAATATCTATAAGATACTCGTACTCGCCTATATCAGGAACTATCAGGTCAATGTCCTTGGTAGATGGTTTTACGCCCATAAGGGTCAAAGCGGTCCCGCCACATGCAATCAAATGAACCCTTCTTTTAATAAACCCATCCCAGGCGCTAATTCTATCCAATAAACCTTGTTTATCTATTCGATATTCCATACAATCAATTGTATAATTCTATACAATTCTCTGTATTAAAATATACAATAAAATTAATCAATTGTCAAGGGAAATTTTAGAAACCTATCTACCGGGTCTCTAATTTAATGGGGCCAGCTTAAAATGCACCGCGCCCCGGTCAAGCGATATCTTCTTTAAAAAAGCAATCCCCTATCTTTTAATCCTATTCTACTAACCAGCCTTTATCTTGCCAATACTGGCACTCTTCTTGCCACTCTTTTTTTCTGGCCTCGATTACCTGCTTGAAATGCTGTTTGCCTCTTTCAATAATTTCTAATTGGTCCGGATCAGCCTTTTTTTCTTTGATATCACTAGCCAGTTTCCTGCCTAACTTAAAGGCCTCCTCTTTCTTCTGCTCCAGCAAATGCCCAGCGCAAGATACGCCTCCGGAATATTGCGCTCCGCAGGTATGGGCATAAAACCGGATATAATCCAGAACTTCTTTATCCTGTCCGCTTCCTGATGAAACCACCCCGGCAACGTATTTCCCCAAAAGCCGCTTGCAATGAATAAAATGACTGGAGCGGTCAAATAGCGCCTTCATTAAAGCCGTCACCTGATTGATATAGTTGGGTGAAGCTAAAATTATCCCGTCAGACTCCAGTATTTTTTTGAGGATCGGCGCAACGTCGTCTTTTAGCGAACAATGCAGGATTTTTTTATGGCAGGCCTCGCAATGCTTACAGAAAAATACCCGGAAATCATCTAAATGGATTACTTCGCTCTCCACTCCCTCCTGCGCCAGCCCTCTTAAAACTTCCTTGGCCAAAAGAAAGGTCCGGCTCTTTTCTTTGTGCGGACTTGATGAGATAATTAATATCTTCATTTTACTCCTCTCAAACGGAGCCCTTTTTATTAGCGATTGTCCTTTTTCTCTATTATAGCAAGCCTGGCTAAAAGATAAGACGTAGTAGATTCGGCTCCCTGATTGAGATTAATATTACCTTCCCCTACGCCGTCATAACATCCGCCTGTGCCCCTGTCGTAAACCACCTGCCTTAGGCTGTTATCGCCTAAAAACCAGTTGAAGACCTCATGCGTAAGCTTCCGATAATTATCCTTCCCGGTTATTAAATGCGCCGTAGCCAGGGCGCAGGCCATCGCCGAGACATCCTCCGGCTGCTGGTCAAAATAGCGGCGTGTTCCGGTTTTATGATGCCAGCCGTCCTGACCTATCGGTGCGTATATTCCGTTAACAAGGGTCTGACTGATGAGAAAATCCAGCGTCTTTATGCCTATATCCAGATATTCGTTATTGCGGGTCTCTTGATGGCCCAAAATAAGCGCCTCCGGCAAAACGGCGTTGGAATAAGTCAGGTAATTTTCAAACCACTGCCAATCCTCGGCAGATACCCCCCGATAAAGCGATACCAGCCTGTCGCAGTGAGTGATTAAGCTCTGCCTTAAATCCTTACCGTCGATCTCCGTTATCTTTTTTAAAAGGGCGCAAAGCCCCTTTATGTAAAAAGCAGCTGCCCTCGGGGATTCGGGCATCTTATATTTTTCTATCCTTTTCTTTAAGAGGGAGAGCGCCTTATTCCTTATGCTTTCCGGAAGGGAATCGGATGCAGCAGCAACCGCCAATGCCCAAAGGGCCCGGCCGTTAGCGTCATCAAGATTTTCCTTTTCACTAAGTGCGAAATCTATCGTCCTATCGGATTTTACGTAATTATGAAAAACACCCTCCTCATCCAGGACAAACTCGATGAAACGCAAATATACCTCTATGCGCCGGAGCAGACTACCCTTCGGCTTATCCGGATAAGCCGTCTTAAGCGCCCTGCCGAATTCGCCATAACATACGCAGGCGACTATCAGGGCGCGCGCATTATCATCAAGCGTATAACCCGAGGAGATATCCGGCAAAGACAGCCTGGCGAACTGGATAATCCCGAATTTATCTGTCAGGCGAAACATATGATTAAGGTTAATGCGGGGAATTTTTTTCTGCTCGCTTACCTCGGCGATATCGCGGGAATATTTCGAGAACAATTTTGAATACTCAAGGACGACATTCTCCCAGGTCATATTGCGCGTGCGGAAATAGGCATTCTTTCCCAGCTGTTCCCTTAAGGAGGGATCTTTCAAGAGCTTTATGACGGCCTGGGCATAAGAATAGGGGTCCCTGAAATTAACTAATATCCCTGCCTCTGAGGTGATGATTTCCTTGGCCTGCGCAAAGGATGTGGAGATTACCGGCCTCCCCGAACCCAGCGCATAAGAAAGTGTCCCGGAAACGGCATGGTTCGGATTGAGAGAAGTCGAGATATAGATATCCGTAGCCCGCAAAAACCGAAGGAGCTCCTCCAGAGAAACATACTCATTATAAAAGTTCACATGGGTTGAAAGCTTAAGGTCGCGCACCTTTTGAATCAGGAAATTACGGTAGCTTTCCCCTTCTTCCTTCAGGACATTCGGATGAGTAACCCCCAGAATTATATATATAATATCCGGATAGGCCTTAACGACCTCGGGCAGCGCCTCTATGACATACTCCAGCCCCTTGCCTCTATTTAGCAGTCCGAATGTCAGAAGTTTTACTTTTTTAGAAATTCCTAACGCGGACTTGGGCTTTACGCTGGAGCTATAGGGCATAGAATGGATGCCGTGAGGAATCAC
>JACRHO010000151.1 GCA_016212045.1 Candidatus Omnitrophota bacterium
AGGGAAGCAGTAAAAGAGGCAAAGGCAAATCTGGGGGCAGCAGAAAAAATTGATTTAGCCATGGTCTTTAGTTCCGTTGACCTTGCCTCTGCCGGCCTATTAAAAACTATAGATGAATCCTTGGGCGGCATACCTATAATTGGCTGCAGCACTGCGGCAGTGCTCTCTCACCAAGGAATATTCCGCCAGGGACTTTTAATCGCGCTCTTTAGCCTGCCCAAAGAGGTGCAATTTAATTTTGCCTGCATCAAAGACGTGAAGACAAAAACTGCTTTAATTGCTGGCCAAGAATTAGGAGAAAAACTGCTTTACCGGACGCAGAACCTGCGCCGGGATTTAAGCCTGATGTTTTCTGACGGACTATTAGATAACAGCCAGAACCTCATCCTTGGCCTGCAGGAAAGATTAGGCCGCAGCTTTCCCCTGGTGGGCGGCTCTGCCTCGGATAATCTTAATTTTTTAAAGACCTATGTCTTTTTTAACGACGGCTTATTTGATAACGCGGCCTGCGCCATCCTCTGGCTAGGAAAATTAACTTTTGGTTTTGGCATCAGGCATGGCTGGAAGCCGCTGGGGAAACCGCGCCAGGTCACCAAGTCTATGAATAACGTCGTCTACGAGATAGATGGCTTAGCCGCAGCTAAAATCTATGAAGATTATCTTAGTTGCAGTCTCCATACCTTAAAAAAAGAATTAAAACGCATCTCTGCGCTTTATCCCATCGGAATATATCTGGAGGGAGAAACAGAGTATCTTTTAAGAAATATTATCTCTATCACTGACGAGGGACATCTTATCTGTCAGGGGGATATCCCCCAAGGTAGTCACATCCGCTTAATGATCGGCACTAAAGAATCCTGCCTTGCTGCCGCGCGTCAGGCAGTCGGCGAGGCAAAAAAAGCTTTATTTGGCCAAAAGCCCAGCGTCGTATTTATCTTTGACTCTATCTCAAGATACCTGCTCCTAGGCAGGACGGCGGCTAAAGAATTGGATATTATCCGCGCTGAATTTGGTCAAGATACCCCGCTCATCGGCTGCTACACCTATGGCGAGCAGGCGCCTTTAAGCGCGACGAGTTATCAGGGCCAGGCCTATTTTCATAATCAAACCATCACCGTCTTGGCTTTAGGAATGTAGGAAATAAAGGAGAAAAAGAGTGAGTAACCTAATGGAATTCTGCAGCGAACTTTTAACCCAGCGTTCTCTTTTGGATGCCCTGGGATTAATCAGTATTCTCACCATAACTATATTGGTAGTAGTGCTTGTTTTTAAGCGAGAGAAGCTAAGGCAATTACAAGTCGCGGTGAATAAATTAAAGCGCTCCCTGGATGAAATGGACGAGCAGGCAAAACTGGTGGTGCGCACCGATATGGAATTAAACAAAACTCAGGAAGAACTGGATAAAAAACTAAGCGGCCTTTATTGCCTGCAGAGAATCTCCCGCTCCATCAGCACTACCCTGGAAGAAGAGCAGATCTTTAAGATGATTGACCTGACGCATCTCAGAGAACTTGGTTTTGAAAAGGCTGCTGCCTTCTTATGGAAAACTAAAGACAATAAATTCCTGCTGCGTTTAAATATCGGTTATTCTGCCCAGGAGATAAATAATATTGAGAAAGAAACAGAGGGGAATAGAGATTTCTATCTGGATTTAATTAAAGCAGGCAAAACCACTTCTTCTATCTCGGCTGCGGAGGCAAGTTTTAAAGAGAAAATAAATTCCCTCTTTAAAGTCCTTTATTTTGCCATCTCGCCTATCCTGCCTAAAGAAGGAGACCAGGGAATTTTATTTGTGGGCACCGAAGATGCGGATACTGCCCTTACCGAAGGCGATGAAGAATTAATCACAATTCTGGCTAACCAGATTGGCCAGGCCTTGGAAAATGCCCGGCTCTTTGAAAAGACCTGGGCAGCGCATCAGGAACTGGAAAAAAAGGTGGAGCAAAGGACGCGCGAGTTAAGCCTCGCCTTAGAGGAAGTCAAAAAAGGCAGCCGGCGCAAAACTGACTTTATCTCCAGCGTCTCGCATGAGTTAAGGACTCCCTTGACCTCCATAAAAGGCTATGCCTCAATATTACTTGCCGGAAAATTAGGCCCTCTGCCTCCTGAAGTTAAAACTAGATTGGAGAAAATAAACCAACATAGCGATGAACTTGTTTGCTTAGTCAATGACCTCTTAGATATTGCGCGTATTGAGTCAGGCCGGGTAATCATGAGGGCCGAGCCCCAAGATTTAAATAAGGTCGCCGCCAGTGTCTCAGACCTCTTGTCAGTGCAATTAAAAGAAAAAACGATAGAACTCTCTATTAATATACCTGAAAATGCCAGGACCGTCTCTGCTGACTCAAGTCAAATAAACCGCGTTTTTATTAATCTCATCGGCAATGCCATAAAGTTCACTCCGCCAAAAGGAAAAATCAGCGTTACCGGCATTAAGCGCGATAAAGAAGTGCAGATAGATATTACTGACACAGGATGCGGCATACCTGAGGAGGCGCAAAGGGGATTATTCCAAGAATTTTATCGGGTGGACAACCCCATAAATCAACAGGTCAAGGGCACTGGCCTGGGCCTCGCCTTAGTAAAACATATCGTTGAAGCCCATCAGGGTAAAATCTGGGTAAAGAGTAAGGCGGGCGCAGGCGCAACTTTTAGTTTTACCCTGCCCAGCACAAGATAACAAAAGGAGTGTTATGTCAGTAAAAATCTTAGTTGTGGATGATGACCCTGATATCAGGGATGTCTTAAAACTTACCCTCTCTGAAGAAAATTATGAAGTCATTGAAGCCGAAGATGGCGAGGAGGCCCTAAAAGCCATTGCCACAAAGTCGCCGGACCTGGTGCTCTTAGATTATAAAATCCCCAAAATTGATGGACGAGCTGTCTGCGCTCAAGTAAAAAAAGATTTATTGCTCAGGCACCTGCCGATTATACTGGTTACCGGCAAAGGCGATATCAATGATAAAGTCGGCGGCATTGATGCCGGCGCAGATGACTACATCGTTAAGCCTTTCGAGCCCAAGGAACTCTTGGCGCGCATCCGGATGATTTTAAGGCGCACCGAAAGGGACTTAGAGGCTAACCCCTTAACCCGCCTGCCGGGCAATGTTTCTATTCTAAATGAATTACAACGCCGCCTGGACTCCAAAGGGCTTTTTGCGGTCTGCTATTTGGACTTAGATAAATTCAAGGCCTACAATGACACTTATGGCTTTGAACACGGAGATGAGGTTATCCGCCAGACCGGCCGCATCTTAATTGGCAATATGCAAAATTACGGCAACCCTGATGATTTTATCGGCCACATCGGCGGAGACGACTTTGTGGTCATTACCACACCCAACAAAGTAGATGACCTCTGCCAGCAGATCATTGCTGATTTTGAAAAAACCACCCCTTGCTTTTATAATGAGGCGGATAGAAAAAGAGGCTATCTCATTGCCCGTGACCGCAAAGGCCAGGAACAACAGATACCTCTACTCTCTATCTCCATCGGCGTGGTCACCAATGAATCCCGGCAGATTGAACACGTGGCCCAGATTAGCGAGATTGGCGCGGAATTAAAACAATACGCCAAGAGCCTGGAGCACAGCAACTACGTAAAGGATAAAAGAAAATAACTCACGGTCTCACCACAAAAAAATCCCCGGAGAAAAATCCGGGGATTTTTTTGTGGTGCCCTTCGTATGAGGAATACCCGAAAGGCAATTTGTCAAATAAACTACTCACTCCAAGATTACTACAACAATAATCACTCGTCAATAAAATTTTAGGCACCCCACTGAACGCA
>JACRHO010000153.1 GCA_016212045.1 Candidatus Omnitrophota bacterium
TCTCTATCTCGGCATTCCATTTTTGCGTTAACCTGGCAGCGCCTTTTTTCTCCTTATTTATGCTCAGGGAGTTAAAATTTAGTTATCTCACCTACACTGTTATTGTGACTACTGTAACTGCAGTTTCTATATTAACTATTGAGAGATGGGGGAGAGTGGCGGATAAGATAGGAAATGTTAAGGTGGTGAAGTTTACGGCCTTGTTGATTGCGGTCATACCGTTTTTATGGATAGTAAATCATAATCCGCTTTATCTTTTCTTGGTGCAGGCCTTTTCCGGGTTTGTCTGGTCAGGATTTAACTTAAGTTCAGGGAATTTTATCTTTGATGCTGCCGCCTCCCAGAAACGCATCCGCTATATTGCCTATTTTAATGTGTTGGTGGCGTTTTCAGTATTCTTAAGCGGAAGTTTTGGCGGATGGGTAGCTAGGTTCCTGCCTCGTCTCTTTGGCTATAAGATTACGAGTTTGTTTTTATTATCCAGCATTTTAAGGTTTGCGGCAATTTTTTTATTTTTTGGTAAAATTAAAGAAGTAAGAGTAACCCAGGCGATGAATAATAAAGACCTGATTTATAGTTTCTTTAAGGTGGCAAAATAAAATGTATTGGATACATTTGAGCCTGAATTTCCAGGATTGCCAGAAATTAGCAGATGGAAGTTTTCCGCAGAAAAAACCCGCGGGAATTTATAAAGCATTGATACTATACCTCAAAAAGGTAATAGAGGCATTAGGGCCGAGATTAATCAGGAGATACTTTTTTCTTTTTGAGCCCCAGCCGCATCTTTTTCTGGCCTTAGAATTAAAAGATGCGCGGCATTTAGATTTGATCAAAGATAAAATCAAGCAAATTAAAAAGCCCAAATTCATTGCTTCATCAAGGATTGACCTGGATACCCGCGATGGCTTAAAAGACGACCCCAAGATAGATTTCTTGTGCGCTGGCACAAGATACATTTTTTATAAGGCGGGAGCGGATTACAAACCCGGATATTATAATTTTGATGAAGTAAAATTAGTGCATTGTTTTGGCAATCCCTTATTTGCCTCTAGCCGCAATGAGTTATTGTTTTATCTAAAGTGCGCTTATTGCCGGGGCCTGCCTCTAAACATAACCAGAGATTGCCTGCGTTTAGCCGGCTGGCCGGAGAAAAATATAGAAAAATTTTTAAGATGGGATTTAAGAAAAAAATCATAAAAATATTTCTTTGCAGTTTTAGGCAAAGGTTGGTATAATTGTTTAGGAAAGGAGGTCGCAGTATGGTTATACTGGTCAGGATTATCGGGTGGGTCGTGGTAGTAGCGGGATTGGTTTTTGTGGTTAACCCCGACGAACTAAAGAAATACGTGTCTTTCTGCTCCAAAGGGGAAAGGCCGCATCTGATGGGAATCACCAGGCTTTGCTTGGGAGTGATACTTTTAGCCGCTAGCTCGGAGTGCCGTTGGCCTGTAATAGTCTGGTCTTTTGGTGTTTTGTCGCTGGTAAAAAGCCTGCTCATTTTCGCGCTGGGGATTGATAAGGTCAGAGCGATATTGAACTGGTGGGGAAAGAGGCCGTCGGATGTTATTCGTCTGCTGGGTGCGATTGCGCTGGCACTGGGTGTGCTTTTAATTTATTCTGCTTAAGATAACGAATAATATCATAAGTTGTGGCATCTGGCGTAGAGGCGCCGGCAGTAACGCCTATAGTCTTTGCGCCAGCAAACCAATCTCGGCGGATATCTTTTTTGGCATTCACCCGGTAACTGCGTTTATTTAAGGATTTGGAGATTTCATAAAGCCGCCGGGTGTTGGCACTGTGGCGCGAGCCGATAATAATCATCACCTCATTTTCCAGCGGCATAATTTTTATTTCTTCCTGCCTTAAAGTGGTGGGTTTACAGATAGTATTAAAAAATTTTAATTCCGCGATATGGCCTTTTAAAATCTCTACTATTTTTAAGACCTCACCCAAAATCTGCGTAGACTGCACCACCACCGCTGCCTTTTTAATTGCCTTCAGCATATATATAGGTATACGTTTAGGGCTCTCAATAATAATGGCCCTGCCTTTTAAGTGCCCGATGATTCCGCGCACCTCATCGTGTTCCCGGTCGCCGATGACAATAATCTGGTAGCCCTTTTTTTCCATATCCTGGGCA
>JACRHO010000152.1 GCA_016212045.1 Candidatus Omnitrophota bacterium
GCATACCTGAGCCGCCGCCAAAAGGACGGTCATCCACTTTCCGGTGTTTATCCAAGGTATAATCCCTTAAGTCATGGAGGCAAATTTTCACCTTGCCTTTAGCTTGTGCCCGTTTAATAATCGATTCGCCTAATACGGGCAAGAACATTTTGGGGAATATTGTAATAATATCAATCCTCATGATAAAAATTAAACCCTAAATCCTAAACCCTAAATCCTAAACAAACCCAAAACCCAAAATCCAAATTTCAAAACCAACCTGTAAGTTTTGAGTTTTGTGTTTTGTATTTTGAGTTTGTTTAGAGTTTCGAGTTTAGGGTTTAGAGTTTGAATTATATTTATTCAAGAATTTCTTTTTAAATTCCAAAAATCTATCCTGCCTAATTGCCTCTCTCATCTTACGCATCATCTCTAAAAAGAAATGCACGTTGTGTAAGGAAACCAGGCGCAGGCCAAGTATCTCTTCGGCATTAAATAAATGCCTTAAGTAGGCGCGGCTAAAATTCTTACAGGTATAACAGTTACAATTGCTATCTAAGCCTCGAGAATCTTCTATGTAAGGGGCGTTCCTGACAGTAATCTTGCCGCTACTGGTAAAAGCAGTGCCGTTTCTTCCGTAGCGTGTAGGAACTACACAATCAAACATATCCAGGCCCTGACCCACTGCCTCAATAATATCTTCGGGTAGGCCGACGCCCATCAGATAACGCGGCTGTTCTACGGGGAGCTGCGCCACAGTAAAATTCACAATATTATATCTTAAATTTTTCGGTTCTCCAACAGAAACTCCTCCTAAGGCATAACCATCAAAACCGATTTCTAACAGGCGTTCGGCACATTCTTTACGTAAGTCCTCATACGTCGCCCCTTGAACAATGCCAAATAGTAACTGTTTGCTTTCACCGGTGACTTGGTGACTTGCCTGCCCCGAGCGTAGTCGAGGGGGTGACTTGGTGACTTTCTTGGAGCGCCTCGCCCAATCCACGGTCCTCTGCATCGCCACCTCTGCGCTATCTTTTGCACTTGGGTAATGCACGCATTCATCCAAAGGCATCAGAATATCCGTAGCCAAATCCTTTTGCATTCGGATTACGTCTTCAGGAGTAATAAAATGTTTCAGGCCGTCAATGTGCGACTGAAACTCAACGCCATCATCCGTTACTTTTCTCAAAAAGGCTAAACTGAATATCTGATAGCCGCCGCTATCCGTCAGAATAGGCGAATCCCAAGAAATAAATTTATGTAAGCCGCCTAATTTCTTAATTACCTCTACTCCCGGCCGCAGGAAAAGATGATACGCATTAGCCAAAATTATCTGCGCGCTACTCTCTTTTAAATCCTGCGGAGAAAGCGTCTTGACCGTCCCCTGGGTGCCGACTGGCATAAAACAAGGCGTGTCAATTTCGCCATGGGCGGTAAGTAATTTTCCTAAACGCGCCTTTGTATTTTTTTCCTGTTTAATTAACTTAAACATTACACATTACACTTTACACATTACACAATTAACATCGCGTCGCCATAACTATAAAACCTATATTTTTCGTTAATGGCTTGCTGGTATGCTTTTTTGAGCAGTTTTTCTCCAGCTCTGCCGGAGGCAGATGCGCCTGCGGCGCAAAAAGCGCAGACGAGCAGAAAAAGAGTGGTGCGCGGCAGGTGAAAATTAGTCAGCAGGCAATCCACGGCCTTAAATTTGTAACCCGGATAGATAAATAAACTGGTCAGACCATCTTTTCTGCCAGTCGCTTGGTATGTCTCCAGCGCCCGGCAACTCGTCGTTCCCACGGCGATGATGCGGCCGCCGGATAAACGCGTATTTTCTATTGCCTTTATAGTATCTTCGGGGAGAAAAAAATATTCCTCTTGCATCCGATGACGAGTGACATCTTCGCTTTTGACCGGCTTAAATGTGGCATAGTTAATATGCAGGGTAACATAGGCTATATTTATCCCTGCCTCGCTTATCTCTGTAAGCAGTTGCGGCGTAAAATGTATTCCTGCGGTGGGGCTGGCCACTGAGCCATCTTTCTTGGCGTATACAGTTTGATAATATACGGCATCCTCAGCTATAGGCGCGCGTTTTATATAGGGCGGAAGCGGCATCAGGCCTAATTTATAAATATCAGCGCTCTCTTGACTGGAAAACCTCAACTCATTCCTGCCGGATACTTCACAGGATAAACTGCCATCATTAAAAATGAGTTTTTCGCCTATTTTTATTCTTGCCGGTCTTATCAAGGCCTCAAAGAGCAAATTATCTTTTTGTTTCAAAAGTAATACCTCTGCCTTTCCGCCGGTCGGCCGCCTGCCGATTAAACGGCTGGGCAGAACACGCGTATCATTTAATACTAATAAATCTCCTTTATTTAGGTAATTTATTATGTCTTTAAATACCCGGTGTTCTATGTTGGAGCTTTTGCGTTCCAGGATAAGTAAACGGCAGGCATCGCGTTCTTTTAAGGGATATTGAGCAATTAATTCTTTAGGAAGGGTGTAATCAAATCTTGATAATTTTAACATTTGTTTCAGGATAATAATATTGCAGTATCTGTTGGTAATTAAACCCTTGCTTGGCCATAAAATAAGCGCCCCATTGACATAAGCCCACCCCGTGCCCCCAACCATAACCCTCAAATACTGTATCGCGTTCAACTATACTGAGATTAAAATTCGTGCTTCTTACAATATCCGGGCCGAGTATATTCCGGAAGTCCTTGGCGGAAATCTTTGTTTCTCCGGCAGCCGATAATATCTTTAATTCTCTGGCCCTTGCGGATTTATCCCTGTCCAATATTATTATCTCTTTTATATCTTTTATCTTATAACCTGCTTTTAGTAAACTATTTTCTATTTCTTGCAAAGATAATACATAATGCCATTTAAAATGCGGCGAATCTTTACAGAAATTGCACGGAACGCCTTTAAGCGGCACAAGATCAATCTTCCAGAGTATTGCAGCGTCTTCAGTATGCCCTGCGCAGGTAGAATGATAAAAAGCAGGGATTATTTTACCTTGATGCATAAGCACCATACCTTTGGTTTGGTCTACTGCCTGATTTATGCGATAGCGCTCCGCTAGCCTGCCGCTGTAAACCTGTGAATATACATCAGAGGTCACGTCAAAGGCTTGAGTCCTTGCCTCCTCCATTTTATAGAGGGCAAAGGTCCGGAAGACGATGGCCATCGCCTTCAGTGTCTCGCTTGGCCAATAATGCGAAATCTCACGTACGGCAATGCCTTTGATGTAATCCTCTAACTCAAGGTAATTTATGATTAACAATTTATTATTTTTATCTTTTATAAATTGCATTTCTCCTCTAAATATCCGGCTGTCTATGTCAATGAGGCTTGAGCCATCTGTTTTAACC
>JACRHO010000155.1 GCA_016212045.1 Candidatus Omnitrophota bacterium
CCTCTCCTGTAGCCTTCTATCTTGATAATCAATAAGATAACCCAGGATATGTATCTCTAAACCATCGTATTCTGCGCTCAACTCTATACCGGATAAAACCTCAATATTTTTGCTCCTGGCTATTTCTATAACCGGATCAATGCCGTCGGTATTATCGTGGTCAACTACGGCAATCGTAGACAAGCCTTGCCTTACTACCTCCGGAATAAGTTCGGCCGGCGTATAGGTACTGTCGGAAAATATAGTGTGCAGGTGCAGGTCAGCAAATTTCATCATCGCTTTTTCTCTAACTTTATCTTATCCAATATGCCGTTCACGAATTTTCCAGCCTCAAGGCCCGAATACTTTTTGGCAAGCTCTACTGCCTCATTGATAGAAACCTTTGGGGGGATATCCTCGCGGAATAATAGTTCATAACCGCCCAGGCGCAAAATATTTCTATCTACTACGGCGATACGTTTAAATTGCCAATTAAGCGCATGCTGGGTAATCTTCTCGTCTATAATTTCCAGGTTATCTGTTACTCCCTTGACTAACTCCGCAGTAAACCTGCTTACCTCTGCGTCAATATTGTCTTGGCTCTGCGCCTGGAAAAACTTATTTATGGCTAGCTCGGCTGTATCGCGAGTAATATCTATCTGATAGAGAATCTGTAAAGCAAATCCTCGGGCGAGTGTGCGTTTACGCATAATCGTTAATTTTGTTTAGGTTAAAAAATAAATCACTCTAACTGCGTGAATAAATTGGTCATCTCAATTGCGCTCAAGGCGGCATCGCGGCCTTTGTTTCCTTCTTTGGTTCCAGCGCGCTCAATTGCCTGCTCAATGGTGTCAGCAGTAATCACGCCAAAGATTACTGGCCTGCCAGTATTCTGCGCGACGTTGGCTATACCTTTAGCGACTTCCGCAGCAATATAATCAAAATGCGGTGTAGCGCCCCGGATCACCGTGCCTAAACAGATGAGCGCATCATAGTCTTTAGACTTGGCTAACCGAGCTGCCACTACAGGAATCTCAAATGCCCCAGGAACCCAAGTTACATTCAAATCTTTTTCTTCGGCGCCATGCCTCAGCAGTGTATCAATGCAGCCGGAGATTAATTCCTTGGTGACAAAATCATTAAAGCGCGAGGCAATGATACCAAAGGACTTACCTTTGGCTACGAGACCGCCTTCAACTATCTTTACCATCTTCTCCTCCTTATTTAATCTATATTTAAATTATGGCCGAGTTTTTCTTTTTTGGCCTTTAAATAATTGTAATTTATCGGATTTGGTGCAATCTCTAAAGGAACGCGTTCTACTACCTTTAATCCGTAACCTTCTAATCCTACAATCTTACGGGGATTATTGGTCAGGAGCTTTATATTTCGCACCCCCAAATCCGCTAAAATCTGCGCGCCAATACCATAGTCGCGCAAGTCCGGCTGATAACCCAGAACCTCGTTTGCCTCCACGGTATCCAGGCCCTGGTCCTGCAAATTATAGGCGCGAATCTTAGCGCTCAAGCCAATACCACGTCCTTCCTGGCTCATATAAAGGATTACGCCCTTTTTCTCTCGCGCAATCATCTGCATCGCCTGCTTTAATTGGCGGCCGCAGTCGCAACGTAAAGAGCTAAATACATCGCCGGTTAAACACTCCGAATGCGCCCGCACTAACGTCGGCTGATGATTTAATTCACCCATCACCAGGGCAATGTGAGTTTGGCTATGGGTTAAATCGCGATAGAGAATCAGCTTGAAAATACCAACCTCTGTGGGAAGAGAAGCCTCGGAAATCCTCTCTATCAATTTTTCTGATTGCCGGCGGTACTTGATTAGCTCAGCAATAGAGCAAATTTTTAGGTTGTGGAGCTTCGAAAACTCTAACAATTGGGGAAGCCGCGACATCGTGCCGTCGTCATGCATAATCTCGCAGATTACCCCGGCCGGATAAAGCCCGGCTAAACGCATCAAATCTACTGCCGCCTCAGTATGGCCTGCCCGGACTAAAACACCGCCTTCTAGTGCTCTTAAGGGGAATATGTGCCCCGGCCGGATTAAATCCTGCGGCCTGCTTTTCGGATCGACTAATACCTCTATGGTCCTGGCGCGGTCATATGCCGAGATGCCGGTAGTGATGCCTTTGGCAGCATCCACAGAAATCATCCAGGCAGTAGAAAACGGGTCTTTATTCATCAGATGATTATCCGCAAGCATCGGCTGCAAATCTAACGCCTTTAGCCGCTCTTCTTCCATCGGCACACAAATCAGACCCCTACCCTCTTTGGCCATAAAATTTAGGTCTTCGGCTTTTGCAAAAGAGGCAGGCATCACCAGGTCGCCTTCATTCTCGCGCTCCTGGTCATCAACCACAATGACCATCCTGACCTTTTTTAACTCCTGTAGTATCTCTGGAATAGTGTTGAACATATTTTAATCTGTGTCAAAAAAATACCCGAAGATAATCTTCGGGTATAAATTTACTCTTAATCTTCTTCCTTCTGGACTTTTATCCCGTTAGACATATTTTTAGCCACTATTTAACAATGTCTAACGGGATTTACCATCGGCTCCGGAATCTTGCCGGATCTGCCCCGCTTTATGAGCGGGACTCGCGGGCTTAACCGCCGGTCAGGATTTACACCTGGCCCCGAAGATTAATTAGGAAATTAGTATAACATAAAATCCGGGCTTGTCAATAACTTTAAATATACTATAATATATAGGTATATTTAAACGTTATGATAAACGTTATAATAGAGATAAATAGGCTGCTGGTAAGGCAAGAGAAAACTCTTGCCGTAACCGAGTCTTGCACTGGCGGGCTCCTCTCTAATCTCCTTACCCAAAGGCCAGGCAGTTCCCGCTATTTTATCTTAGGGCTGGTTCTCTACAGTAACCAGGCCAAAGAAAGTATTTTAAAAATCCCCCATAATCTTATC
>JACRHO010000154.1 GCA_016212045.1 Candidatus Omnitrophota bacterium
GAGACCGCAGTGTTAATGGAGGTATTAAAAGCAGGCGGGGCGAGTCTATGGCTTTGCGCCTCTAATCCTTTATCCACGCAGGATGATGTGGCCTCTTCTCTGGTGAAAGATTTAAAGATTGCGGTATATTCTATAAAAGGCGAGGATACCAAAACCTATTACCGGCACATAAGGGCGGTCTTGGCAATTAAGCCCGACGTGACTATGGATGACGGCGCAGACCTGGTGAGTACTATTCATCAGCGCGCCTTATCTATCCATCGTAACATTATCGGCGGAACCGAAGAGACCACTACCGGCGTGGTTAGATTGCGGGCGCTGGCCAATCAGGGAAAACTACGTTATCCTATCATTGCCGTTAATGATGCCTCCACCAAGCATTTATTTGACAACCGCTATGGCACTGGCCAGTCCACAATAGATGGCATTATTCGCGCGACGAATAAATTATTAGCCGGCACGCATTTTGTCGTCTGCGGCTATGGCTGGTGTCTTCCTAAAGATACAAAAATATTTACTTGCAGTGGTATTAAGAGCATAAAAGATATAAAGATCGGAGACACAGTAGTAGGTTTTAATGGCTATGGTAAGGTAGTAAATAAATTTCATAAGGGAGCAAAAGAGCTTTACGAAGTAAAAACAAAAGATGGTTATAATATTAGAGCAACTAAAGAGCACGAAGTTTTAGTTTTTACACAAGATGGCTTTAGATATAAGAAAGTAGAAAATTTGCTGCCCGGAGATAATCTTGTTGTATGTAAAAATGAAAACGGATGGGGGAAAAACGATTACAGTGATTTAATTAGGAAATACAGTTTTAGTTTTAAATCCGAAGATTTATTTTACATTCTAGGTTGTTTAATTGGTGATGGGACAGTGACAAAAAAGCGCTCAGTATCTCTTGCTTGTAGTTTGAGGGATAAAGTCCATTTTAAAAATGCTTTAAGTAAATTAGAGTTTCATATAGGAGATTGCAGAAGTAACTTATATTTAGATATATATTCAATAAAATTTAGAAATTTATTAGTTGAATTAGGTTTATATTATCTGAAATCTTTTCAAAAAATTATACCCGAGTCCGTTTTTTCTGCTAAAGAAAAAATAATTTCTAGTTTTTTGAGAGGTCTTTTTGATACAGATGGATGGGTGATAAAGAAAAGAGGCAAGAGAATCTTCGTGGTTGGATTATCCTCTTCCAGTAAAAAATTAATAGAGGAGGTGCAGATTCTATTAATGAATTACGGTATACATTCTCACATAATAGAAAGAAAGAGCCGAGTTGCAAATATAAGTGGTCGCTCCTATGCTACAAAATCTGGTTACGAATTGGTTATAAAAGGATTAGAATCAAGAAAGATATTCAAAAAGAAAATAGGGTTTTCGTTAAAAAGAAAACAAAGAGAATTGAGCGGACTTGAAAATATAGGAAAGATTGATAAATATGACAGTATCCCCTACTTTAAAGAAATTATAAGAAAGATAAACAAGAAATACAAAATTGTGGTTAGCAGAGAAGATGCAAAAGTGATTAATATAAATGGCAAAAAAAGAATTTCTAAAGAAATAACAGAAAGGATTTTAGATTATAAATATTCAAAATTAAATGATAGACTGTTAGATGAGCTGAGAACAATTATTAATAACGATTATAAATTGATTCCTTTAGAACGGGTAAGGAAATTAAAAGAAAAAGAGGAAGTCTATGACATAGAGGTTAGTGATATTAATAGTTTTGTAGCGAATGGTATATTAGTTCATAATTGTGGTAAAGGAGTTGCGCTGCGGGCAAAGGGGATGGCTTCAAGAGTTATCATTGTGGAGGTTGATCCCTTGCGCGCCTTAGAGGCAACCATGGATGGCTATGAGGTTATGCCGATAAAAGAGGCGAGTGAAATCGGCGATATCTTTGTGACTACCACCGGAGATACCAGCGTCATCCGGCGGGAACACTTTGCCGCGATGAAGGACGGCGCAATTGTGGCTAATTCCGGCCATTTTAATGTGGAGATAGATATTCCGGCGTTAGAGAAGTTAAGCAAAGCCAAGAAACGTATCCGCGAATTTACCGATGAATATATCTTAAAAGACGGCAGAAAAATTTATCTTTTAGGCGAGGGCCGGCTGATAAATTTGGCAGCAGCAGAGGGTCATCCGGCGCAGGTAATGGATATGTCTTTTGCCAATCAGGCCTTAAGCGTAGAATATATTGTTGAGAATCACCGTCGGTTAAGAAAAGATGTTTACGGAGTTCCAGAAGAGATTGATAAAAATATTGCCCGACTGAAATTAAAGTCATTGGGAATAAAAATAGATACCCTGACCTCCCAACAGAAAAAATATCTTTCTAGTTGGGAGCTGGGGACATAACCAACCTTTATTCCACCTCGTAGGTGGTAGAGGTCGGAGACATTAAAAAAGGAGCTAATATGGCCAAGATATTATTAGCCGATGATGATGCGGATATCCGCGATATAATTAGCGGGATTTTGCAGAAAGAGGGTTTTGAGGTAGTTTTGGCCAAGGATGGAAATGAGGCCTTGGATTTAACTAAAGCCAATAGGCCTGAGCTGGTCCTTTTAGATTATCTAATGCCGGGATTAAACGGGATAGAGGTCTGCGCGGCCTTGAAGAAAGACAAAGAGACAAAATCCATTCCTATCATTATGATGACTGCCTATGCCAGTGAAAAGGAAGGGTCTTTAAGCGCCGGAGCAATAGATTTTATCACCAAGCCCATTGAGAAAGTTGATTTGTTACTACGTATTCGCTCGGTCCTGAAAGTAAAACATATCAATAACGAATTGCAAAAGATTATCGCTTACATAGAAGAACTGGGAAAATAACCAACCTTTGTCACACCGCGTAGGTGGGGACAGGTTAACCGTTTCCGATGAAGAGAATAGGACTTTTAACTACGGGTGGCGATGCCCCGGGGATGAATGCGGCGATACGTAGCGTGGTGCGCTACGCCACGCATAAAAATATAGAAGTGCTGGGGGTGCTCCGCGGCTAGTGGGGTTTAATTAATGAAGAGATGAAGTTATTTGACCATCGCTCTGTCTCAGGGATTATCAATCAAGGGGGAACAGTGCTTAAGACCGCCCGCTGTCCAGAATTTCAGACTCAAGAGGGCCAAGAGAGAGCACTTGAAACAATAAAAAAGAATTCAATAGAAGGTTTAATCATTATCGGCGGAAATGGCAGTTTTACTGCTGCGCATGAATTTTATAAAAAATATAAAGTTTCTATTGTTGGCATTCCGGCATCCATTGATAACGATATTAACGGCATCGATGTAACCATCGGTTCGGATACTGCGATAAATACGGCATTATCTGCTATTGATAATATCCGCGATACTGCCACCTCTATGGAGCGGATTTTTATCGTGGAGGTGATGGGACGCAAGTCCGGTTTTATCGCGCTTTCCGTGGCTTTGGCCGGAGGCTGCGAAGAAGTAATTATCCCAGAAAGAAAATTTGACTTACCGGCTGTCTGTCATGAAATTGTGGAGGGGAATTTAAGAGGTAAAATCAGCTGGATTATTGTTGTCGCTGAAGGTTCAGGGCTTAAGGCAGAAGAAATTGCCCGGCAGATAACCGAGATGACTACTCTTGAGACCCGCGCCATTGTTTTAGGGCATATCCAGCGAGGAGGCCGGCCCAGCGCTTTTAGCCGCGATTTAGCCTTGCGCCTGGGTCAGGCAGCAGTGGATTGTTTGTTGGCCGGCAAAAAGGATATGGCCGTAGGTTTCTTCTGCGGAAAAATAGTAGAAGTAGATTTTGCCGTGGCTATTCAGGAGAAGAAGTTAGAAGTGGATAGTTTGTATAAGTTGATTAAGATATTGACATAGCAAGGGGGGAGTTAAAAACATGGGCAGGCGGCCTTTAGACATCGAGATAATAGCGAAAGATTTAATTTTAAGCGATGACCTGGCCAGAAAAAAAATCCTGGCGAAAAAGATTTTTGATATCGCCTATAAAAACGGGATTTATCCCTCTAGTATTCACCAATTTTATCTGGCGAGGGGGAGAGGGGAATTCGGCGGTTTTACCGTGCCGGCCATAAACTTAAGGAGCCTGACTTATGATTTGGCCAAAGCCATCTTTCGCGTGGCCAAAAGAAATAACGCGAGCGCCTTTATCTTTGAGCTCGCCAAATCTGAGATGGGTTACACTGCCCAGCCGCCTATAGAGTATGGGGCTTGTGTCTTAGCTGCCGCAATTAAGGAAGAATACCGCGGCCCGGTATTTATACAAGGCGATCATTTTCAGCTGAATGCCAAGAAGTTCAAGGAGAATCCCGAGCAGGAACTTGAGGGATTAAAGGCCTTAATTGCTGAGTCAATTGAGTCTGGTTTCTATAATATTGATATTGATTCCTCAACCTTAGTAGATTTATCTAAGCCTGAGATTAAGCAGCAACAATATAATAATTATGAGGTCTGCGCCAAACTCACCCAGTTTATCCGCCAGATCCAGCCGCGCGGCGTAGAGGTTTCCGTAGGCGGTGAAATCGGAGAAGTGGGCAGTATTAATTCTACAGCAGAAGACCTGCGCGCTTTTATGCAGGGCTACCTTGAGAGATTGCGCAAAGGTCGCACCGGGATTAGTAAAATCAGCGTCCAGACTGGCACCTCCCACGGCGGAGTGGTCTTGCCCGACGGCACAGTAGCCCAGGTAAAATTGGATTTTCAGACCTTAAAGAATTTATCTGAGATTGCGCGCAAGGAATACAACCTCGCCGGTGCAGTGCAGCATGGGGCCTCAACTTTGCCGGCAGAGGCATTTCATAAATTTGCCGAATGCGAAACTGCCGAGGTGCATCTGGCTACTGAATTCCAGAATATGATTTATGAAAGCAGGCATTTGCCGGTGGAATTAAGGACAAAGATTTATGACTGGCTAAAAGTAAATAGCGCATCAGAGAGAAAGGAAGGAGAAACCGAAGAGCAGTTTATTTATAAGACGCGCAAAAAGGCCTTAGGTCCATTTAAAAGAGAAATTATGGGCTTAGCCAATGAAATACGCGATGAGATTGCCAAAGAAATTGAGGAAAAGTTTGAATTTCTCTTTAAGCAGTTGAATGCAATAAATAATAAGGAATTAGTAGCTAAATTCGTTACTTTAAAACGCGTGATTATACGTAAGCGAGAAGAAAAAACTGCTGTTGTGCATACGGCAGAAGGAGCAGATTAGAGGAGAATAAAGATGCGTTCGGATAAAATTAAAAAAGGATTAGAGCGGATTCCGCACCGCGCGCTTTTACATGCTACGGGGTTGACCAGGAAAGATTTAGCCAAACCCTTTATTGGCGTAGCCACGTCTTTTACGGATTTAATCCCCGGTCACATCGGGATGCGGGAGCTAGAGCGTTTTATTGAGCGGGGCATCTGTTACGGCGGGGGAGTGCCTTTTTTCTTCGGGGTGCCGGGTATCTGCGACGGGCTGGCTATGGGGCATCTGGGGATGTGTTATCCCTTGGCCTTGCGGGAGATTGTTGCGGATAGCATTGAAACCGTCTGCAATGCCCATCAATTAGACGGAATTGTGTGTCTGACTAACTGCGACAAGATTACTCCGGGAATGCTGATGGC
>JACRHO010000156.1 GCA_016212045.1 Candidatus Omnitrophota bacterium
GCTAAATATGTCTTTCCGCAGCCGGGAGGGCCAATCATCAGTATCCCGCGCAGGATTTTTCCACCGATACGCTGCAATTGCGCCCTATCCATGACTAAGCTGACTACTTCCATCGCCTCCTGTTTACCCTCTTCCATACCGATAACGTCATCCCAAGAGACCTGGATTTCTTTGCCACTGACGGCCTTCTTATGCAGTTGCGCCATTTTCATATGTCCGCCGCGCATAATCCAGATCCAGAGGATGCCGCTTAAAGGCAAACTGATTAAGTTCATGATTAAGATGGTATAGAAGAAGAGGGCGTATTGCGCGAGGGCAGATTTTTTAAAGTAGGACTCTAACGTCATCCACGCGATAATAGATGCGCGCAGGAAAAAGATAAAAGAGATAGCGATGGCGGTAATGATAATTGTCACGAGGATGCGCACCCAATAAAGCTGCATTAAAAGTTTTAGTTTTTTCCGATTCATTTTCATTGCCCTTTACAATAACATATTAAGCGTTTTAAGTCAAACCTTTTCTTACCTTGACCCGCCCACACCGCGTAGGTGGGGATAGGTTAACACTCTTTTCTTGACCGGGTTAGACTTTGCGTGTATAATTATTTCCCCAAAGATAATATATTATTAGGAGGTTGAATATGGCCAAGATTAAAAAAGTTTGGGCGCGACAGATCCTGGATTCCCGCGGCAACCCCACAGTAGAAGTAGATGTCATTTTAGATAATGGCATTTTAGCAAGGGCGGCGGTGCCTTCAGGCGCCTCTACTGGCGAGAAGGAAGCGCTAGAATTAAGGGATGGGGATAAGAAGATATATTTAGGTAAAGGAG
The DNA here is from genome assembly GCA_016212045.1 of Candidatus Omnitrophota bacterium. GTDB lineage: Bacteria > Omnitrophota > Gorgyraeia > Gygaellales > Profunditerraquicolaceae > JACRHO01. The sequence continues at coordinate 831 of JACRHO010000156.1, forward strand.
TATTAAACGCAGTTAATAACGTTAATAGCGTTATTAGTAATAAAATCAAGGGGCTAAAGCCGGATTTTGAAAAAATAGATAAGTTGCTCATTGAGTTAGATGGTACAGCGAATAAATCCCATTTAGGCGCCAATGCAATTCTCGGTGTTTCTTTAGCAGTAGCCAAAGCCGCGAGCCTATCTAAGAAAGAGCCTCTATATAAATTTTTAGGCGGTGATAAAGCGCGGGTTTTACCAGTGCCTCTAATGAATATCTTAAACGGCGGCCTGCATGCGGATAATAATCTGGATATCCAGGAATTTATGATTATGCCGGTGGGCGCGCCGACCTTTAGCGAGGCCTTAAGGTATGCCACAGAGGTTTTTCAGCACTTGAAATCACTTTTAAAATCTAAAGGCCTCTCTACCTCGGTAGGAGATGAGGGAGGCTTTGCGCCCAATTTAAGTTCTAATGCAGAGGCGCTGGATTTAATCCTACAGGCAATTGAATTGGCAGGATATAAAGCCGGCAAGGATATTTATCTGGCCCTGGATTGCGCCGCAAGTTCCTTTTATAAAGACGGCAGATACAATTTTGAAAATTCAGAGAAGACCTCTCAGGACTTAATCCAGATTTATGAAAACTGGCTCGCTAAATACCCGATTTTTTCTATTGAAGACGGGCTTGCTGAGTGTGACTGGTCAGGATGGCAGGAGATGACCAAGAGATTAGGGGAGAACTTACAATTAGTCGGCGACGATATATTTGTCACTAACCCGGAGATTTTTCAAAAAGGTATTGCTGCCGGAATCGGCAATGCCATTTTGATTAAGGTAAACCAGATTGGTTCGCTCTCTGAGACATTAAAGGCGATTAGCCTGGCCAAAAAGAATAAATATGCAGCCATTATCTCGCATCGTTCCGGCGAAACCGAAGACACGACGATTGCGCACTTGGCAGTAGCCACAAGTACGGGCCAGATTAAGACTGGCTCCTTATCGCGCACCGACAGAATTTGTAAATATAATGAACTTTTAAGGATTGAAGAGGAATTGGGCAAAAGGGCGGTTTACGCCGGCAGGCGCTTTTAAAAAATAATGCTGCCACAGTTAAGAAAGGCATTTTGGCTTTTTGGTATCACGGTTTTTATCGCCATCGTTTTTTTGCCGGGGTATACTAAACTGCAGGAACTGCGCGATAAGGCCAGGGACCTGCAGCGTAAGATTAAAGAACTCAAAATTGAAAATGCTCTTTTACAGCAAGAACTCAAGCGCATTGCAAACGACCCGGTTTATCAAGAAAAAATTGCCCGCGAAAGAATGGGCGTGGTGCGCAAGGGCGAAGTGCCTATAAAAATAATTCCCGGAAAAGAATAATCGTCCTAAACCCCAATTACCTTTAATGTAGTTTTTTGTATTCTCCATATACATCGGTAACACTTAAACAGGAAAAATCCCAAATCCAAATACTACCAAATCCAAAATAAATCCAAAATCCCAAATCCAAAATTAGTTGTTTTGGGATTTGGAAATTGGGATTTATTTGGTAGTATTGGTATTATTGGTAGTATTGGGATTTAACCTCAGGTTTATAGCAAAAGCGTTACCCCGTGTCTATGGACTTTACACTTTAACGTAGTTTTTTATCTTGTGCTAATTTGGAAAACTGGTATAATAGCTTCGCGGGGTGGAGCAGCCTGGTAGCTCGTTAGGCTCAAATGGACACAAAGCTCAAAGCAGATATTGCGGAATCAGCAGTTATAACGGAATTGCTGAAGAGGGGTTTTAAGGTGCTAAAACCTACGGGAGATCGTCTTCCTTACGATTTAGCCCTTGACCTCCATGGCAAACTTATCCGCATACAGGTGAAGAGCGCTTGGTTCAACCCTAAGACTAAGTCTTACGGCGTTGATGTAAGAAGGACCAAGACAAATCGCCGACGTATGCTGAGAGACCGTTATGGCAAAGATGATTTTGATTTTGCGATTCTGTATGTCGAGCCCTTGTATGTATTTTACGTAATGCCCATATCTGCCTTTTCAGCTTATAGTAGCACTATAAGTTTGATAGAGGCGGATAAGAGGCAGCGTAAACCGAAATCAGCGGAATACAGGAAACGATGGGATTTGTTGTCTAATGGGCCCCTCAGTCAGAAATGACTGAAGGATAACCTGTCAAATTCGGTGGAGCCTTCGACTCAAATCAAGGTAATACCGAGCCAAGTCCGTCAATAATTGTGACGGAAAGGTGTAGAGACTAGAGGGCAGGAGTCCCTGAATTTTGGGATTAATGTATAGTCCAGACTACAAAGCCGCCAAGTTTTGTGGTGGAGCAGTGAAAACTGTAGTAGTAAGCATAACCTAAAGGTCACGCGTTCAAATCGCGTCCCCGCAACCACTAAAAACCCGCCAAAGTTTTGGCGGGTTTTTAGTTGCCAAGATAGATTTTTCTGGTATAATATATTGCCCTTAAAGGAGGTTAGTGATGATTACGCGTTACAGCCTGCCGAAAATGAGTTCGCTTTGGCAAGACGAGTTTAAGTTTCAGACGATGCTGGAGATAGAACTACTCACCTTAGAGGCGCTTTATAAACAAAAGCTCCTTCCCCGAAAATCCCTGCAGAGAATTAAGAAAAAAGCCAGGTTTAATCTAGGACAGATTAAAAAAATAGAAGAGAAGACCCAACATGATGTGGTGGCCTTTGTGACTAACATCGCCCAACATATTGGGCCGGATGCCAAATACCTGCACTTAGGCCTGACCTCTTCCGATATCCTGGATACTGCCCTGGGCGTACAACTAAAAGCAAGTTCAGAGATTTTAA
>JACRHO010000157.1 GCA_016212045.1 Candidatus Omnitrophota bacterium
ATTAACGCAGTTAGGCGATTTATCAGAATCACTGATGAAGCGCGACTGTCAGGTAAAGGATTCTGGCAATCTTTTCCCGGGTATCGGCGGGATTTTAGATTCCATTGACAGTTTGCTTTTTACTGTGCCGGCGTTTTATTTCTATATGAGCACCATATTATGATACGGATTGCTATACTCGGCTCAACAGGTTCAATTGGCAGGAATACCCTGGATGTCATCAGGCGTTTTCCGGATAAGTTTCAGGTCATTGGTTTAAGCGCAAATTCTAATATTAAACTTCTCTACCGGCAGATAAAAGAATTTCATCCGGCATTTGTGGCGGTAAATGATGCCCGGCTGGGCCGGAAATTAAAATCCGGCTTAAAATCTAAGACGCAGGTTTTTATCGGAGAGGATGGCCTTGAGGAATTAATTCAGCATAAACTGATTGATAAAATTGTTTTGGCCATCAGCGGCTCTGCGGCGCTCAAGCCTTTATTAAAGGCAATAGAGACGAGAAAAGTTATTGCCTTGGCGAACAAAGAGGCCTTGGTGATGGCCGGCCCCATCATTATAAAAAAGGCAGAGGCAAAAAAGGTAAAAATCATACCCGTAGATAGCGAACAGTCAGCCATCTGGCAATGCCTGGATAGCCAGGACTCTAGTAAATTAAGAAATATTTATCTGACCGCCTCGGGCGGGACATTGAGGAAATTTTCCCAGAAGAAGCTTAAAAGCGTCTTGCGCCATGAGGTATTGCGGCACCCCTGCTGGAGGATGGGTGAAAAAATTAGTGTGGACTCCGCAACTTTAATGAATAAGGGCCTGGAGGTATTAGAGGCAATGTTTTTATTTAATATAGCTGCGCAGAAAATAAAAATAGTTATTCATCCGCAGGCAATTATCCACTCTATGGTAGAATTTATTGACGGAGTGATCTTGGCGCAGTTGTCCATCACGGATATGCGCATACCTATACAGTATGCCATCGCTTATCCGCAGAGGTTAAAGAACGCGTTTCCCAGCGTAGATTTCTTTCAATTAAAAAGGTTTGATTTTGAGAAGCCGGATGAGCGTAAGTTTCCCTGTCTGGGGTTGGCCTATCGCGCCGCAGATGAGATAGGAACCATGCCCTCTGTTTTAAACGCGGCTAATGAGGCAAGCGTAGAGGCATTTTTAAAGAATAGATTGAAGTTTATGGCTATCCCGCAGGTGATTGAAAAAGTAATGGACCGCCATCGTAAAATTAAACATCCGGGATTAGAGGAGATTTTAGCGGCGGATTACTGGGCGCGAAACGAAGCTGCAAAGATTATACAGAGTTTAAGGAACTAAATATGCTTTCTTTTCTTATTTTTCTCTTTATTTTAGGTCTCTTAATTATCGTCCACGAACTCGGACATTTTCTGGTGGCTAGAAGCGTAGGGGTGCGGGTAGAGACCTTTTCTCTGGGTTTTGGCCGGCAGCTTTTGACAAAGAAAAAATCCGGCACAGAATATACTATTAGCGCCATACCCTTAGGCGGTTTTGTGAAGTTGGCTGGAGATAATTTAGCGGAGTATCAAGGAAGAGCTGATGAATATCTCTCTAAGTCCCCTGGAGAACGCGCCAGGATAGTCTTTGCCGGTCCGATATTAAACTATATTTTGGGATTTTTGTTTTTTTGGCTGATATTTTTTGTGGGCTATCCTACCCTGACTACAAAAGTGGGGGGTCTCTTGGACGGCTTTGGCGCCAAGGATGCCGGGATGCAGGTTGGCGATAAGATTATTGCTGTGGATGGCCAAAGAGTAGAATACTGGGAGGATTTACAGAAGATTATCCAACGCAAAAAACCACCAGTCGGGGTAAAACTTTCTCTTCTGCGTAACAATAGAGAGTTAACCCTGGATGTGGATATCAGAGAGCAAAAATTAGAAGATGCCTTAGGGCAGAAACGTAGCGTCGGATTGCTGGGGATTACGCCTTTTGATGAGATTATTACAGTAAGGCACGGCTTAGCTAAATCTTTTTTATTAAGTATAAATAAGACCTGGGACCTCACGGAGTTGACCTACCGGGCGCTCTGGAGGATGGTTACTGGCAAGATGTCCATGAAGGAATCAGTTACCGGGCCATTGGGTATTTTTTATATTACCTCCAGGGCAGCAAAGCTGGGGATCATTGCCGTCTTACACCTGGTCGCAGTCTTGAGTATGAGTCTGTGTATATTTAATCTCTTACCTTTACCCGTATTAGACGGAGGGCATATTTTCTTGCTAGCGATAGAGAAGATAAGGGGCAGGCATTTTAGCCTCAAGGCCGAGCAGATTGTAAATCGCATAGGGATAACCGTGATTACCTCGCTGGCTATACTGGTTACTTATAACGATATAGTCAGATATTTTGGGGATAAAATTGTGCAGTGGTTTAGATAAAGATGAGGTTAAGGCGCAAGGCAAAAGTTATCAAGATCGGTAATATAAGTATCGGCGGAAATAACCCAATCGCTATACAATCTATGGTCAAGACCAGGACCGCGGATATTGAAAGAACCAGCAGGCAGATAAAAGAACTAAAGGATGCTGGTTGCGAGATTGTGCGTTTGGCGATAAAAGATAATGCCGATGCCCAGGCCCTAAAAAAAATCCGGTCGGAGGCGAAGATACCTTTAGTTGCGGATATCCATTTTCACTGGCAATTGGCTTTAGAGGCAATTGATAATGGAGCAGATAAAATCAGGTTAAACCCTGGAAATATATATAGGAAAGAAGAAATCAGGGAAATAGCTCGGGCAGCAAAGCAAGCCCATATTCCGATAAGGGTAGGGGTGAATTCGGGGTCTTTGAGGAAAACCAAAAATATTGCCGATGTAATGGTTAAAGAGGTCTTAGAATATGTAAAGGTTTTAGAGGAATTTAAATTTTATGATATCGTAATTTCTCTAAAGGCCTCTAATATTCTGGATACTATTGAGGCCTATCGTAAGATAGCCGCCACTTGCGATTATCCCTTGCATCTGGGAGTGACTGCTACTGGACTGCCGCAGCAAGGGGTGGTAAAGTCCAGTATCGCAGTTGGCGCTTTACTATTAGAGGGGATTGGTGATACAATAAGGGTATCGCTTACCGATACCGCTAAGACGGAAGTGCAGGCAGCCAAGATTATTTTAGAGGCTTTGGGTCTGCGCCGTTTCGGCCCAGAAATAATCAGTTGCCCTACCTGCGGCCGCTGCGAAGTAGATTTAGTAAAGTTAGTTAATGAATTTGAAAAGGAATTAACTGCTGTTAACTGTAAACTGTTAACTGTAAACTCGCGCCCCTTAAGGGTTGCGCTAATGGGTTGCGAGGTAAACGGCCCTGGCGAGGCCAGGGAGGCAGATTTAGGTATTGCCTTTGGCAGCAAAGTTGGTTTATTATTTAGAAGAGGCCGCCCCCAAAGAAAAATTTCCTTTAATAACTGTATCGCTGTTTTGTTGAAGGAGGTAAAAGATCTTCATGGCTAAAACATATAAGGATAAGATTAGACAGAGGTTATTTTCAGAATATAACAGTCTATTCTCAAAAGATAAGGTTGCGCTAGAGGATTTAAGAGAGGCGATTATCCGCGCCTTAGAAGATATTGTTCGCCAAGAAAAAGATCGTTTATCAGATTCAGATAAGACAAAGATAATTAATGAGTTGGTAGATGAATTGGCAGGTTATGGTCCCATTGAAGATTTTTTGCAAGACCCCGCGGTTACAGAAATTATGATTAACGGGCCTGACAAAATCTATATAGAAAGGAAAGGCCAGTCCGAACTTACCAATATCACCTTTGATAATGAGAGCCAATTGATGTATCTGATATATAAAATACTTGCTCCTACGCGCCGTCATGTAGATGAACTTTATCCTTATACAGAGGTTTCTCTAAAAGATGGTTCTCGGATAAACATTATCATTCCGCCGCTGGCTTTAAACGGGCCAACCCTGACTATCAGAAAGTTTTTAAAAGAAATAAAAACCATCGACGATTTAATAGCCCTGGGTACGCTGGATAAACGGATGGGCGATTTTTTACTAGCCGCCATCAAGGCAAAGATTAATATTGTCTTCACTGGAGCAACGGGTGCCGGAAAGACCACTACCCTTAATGTGCTTTCCTCTTATATTTCAAATGATGAACGGATTGTTACTATTGAGGATACGGCAGAGCTGCGCCTTACTCAGGAGCACGTAGTCAGGTTAGAGGCAAGGCAACCCAACATTGAAGGACGGGGAGAGGTAAGTATCAGGGACCTTTTTAAGAATTCTCTACGCATGCGTCCGGATAGAATTATACTTGGCGAGATAAGAGGGGCTGAGGCCTTAGATATGCTGCAGGCCATCTGTTCCGGACATAAAGGTTCTTTGTCAGTAATTCACGCCAATTCGCCGCAGGATGTTGTATATCGGTTAGAGACAATGATTTTAACTTCTGGAGTGCCGATTAGCATAGAGGCAATCCAGCGCCAGATTGTAGC
>JACRHO010000158.1 GCA_016212045.1 Candidatus Omnitrophota bacterium
GTAATGCTATATTTAATACAGATAGATTAAAGCCTGGGGCGATTATCTGTGATGCTTCTCTGCCGTCAATTATCGCCGGCAAAGCTAGCCTTCGGCCGGATACCACCCTTATTAAGGCGGGCTTGGTGAGTCTACCTTATCCTGGTGACTTGAATTTAGACCTGGGATTACCCAAAGGCATAATCTGCGCCTGCCTTGCCGAGACCATGCTTCTGGCTTTGGATGAAAGATTTGTAGATTATTCTCTGGGAGAAAATATCAATCTGGACAAAATGGAAGAAATCGCGGATCTAGCCACGCAGTATGGTTTTGAAATCTGGGTGCCAGAGGCGCCAATAAGATAAAATATGTGGTACTGGCTATTTAGGGCGATATTTATTCTTTTATTCAAAATAATCTACAGAATAAAGGTGGAGGGGTTAGAAAACCTCCCCCTGAAAAGCAACTTTATTATGGTGGCTAATCACAGCAGTTTCTTAGACCCCTTGGTAGTGATGGTTTCTCTTCCGCTGAAGATTCATTGCATTGCGATGAGAAGCCTTTATATGATTCCGGCATTGAGATGGTTTTTACGGGCAAATGAAACGTTATCCGACGGAAGTTCATCGCCCAAGGCACTTGAGTTGCTGATAAAAAACGAAAATGTCGGCCTTTTTCCTGAAGGAGGCATCAGCCGAGACGGAAACTTAAGAGAGTTTAGAAGAGGCGCGGCACTCCTGGCGATGAGGAGCGGCCGACCGATTGTGCCTGCGGCAATTATTGGGACTTTTCAGGCCTTTCCCCGCAGTGCCAAATTTCCCAGATTTTTTCTCACCCTTAAATTAAAAATAGGAAAACCCATATATCTGCTCAAAGAATTTGAGGAAATTATTGATGATATATATTTGCAAGAGGGTATGTTTAAAGTCAAAAATACAGTCAAGGAGATGCTCAATGCTGGATAAAGATTTGATAAAAATAAAGGTATCCAGGATTATACCTGCTAAGGAATGGAAGATAGTCCGTCTCTTAACTAAAATTTGGGAGTTCCCTTCTTATATACCTTGCGTAAAAGAAGCTATGGTCATCTGTAAGGTTGGCCATAGACTGAGAACCAGATGGCGGGTGCAGGTGGACAATATCCCCATAAGTTGGACAGAAGAGGATAGGCTTGATTTTAAGAAAAGCGCTATCCATTTTAAAGCCGTAGAAGGGGATCTGGAGGAATTCGGCGGGTCGTGGACTTTTCGCCGCCGCAAGAGCGGAACCGAGGTAATCGTGAATGTTTATTTAAAAGTCGGCGTTCCGGCGATTAAAGACTTTGCTGAAATTTACCTCAAGAAATTAGTCACCAGGAACTTTGAGGCGATTTTAGAGGCAGTAGAACGACGCCTGATTTCCACCAGATATACTAGTTATAAAAAGGGAGATAAGGAAAAAATTGCCGGTTTTGGGATTATCGGTCATCTTTATAATTATAATCATTTAGAAAAGTGCTTTCAGGCCTTAAAGCCGGGTGCTAAGCTTCCCTCGCGGGAATTCTTGGGACAACTCTTCAGCGTCTCGCCATCCTTTAAACTCTATGATATTTTAAATTTCCAATCTAAAACCGGCCAAAAGATTAACGGCTGCTTTATCATCGCCACATTTATCCCGGATATGATGGAGAAAGATATCTGGGCAATATTCTCCAAGGTAGTGCGCGCCTGCAAAATTGCGGAAAAATACGGAGTAGGGGTGGTTGCCTTAGGCGGCTTTACCTCTATCGTGGCAGAAAGGGTCGGCCAAGAGGTTGCTCACGAAGTAGATGTTCCGGTGACGACGGGAAATACCTTTACTGCGGCTATGGCCATAGACGGAGTGCTTAAGGCAGCGCAACTTTTGGAGATGGATATTGCTTCGGCAAAACTCACTATTATCGGCGGAACAGGCGATATCGGCAGCGGCTGCGCCAGAGTATTGGTGGATAAAGTAAAACACCTGACTATTACCGGCAGAACAAAAACTAATCTTAATCGCTTAGGTAAGGAATTAACTAAAAGGCGCAAGGCTGAGATAACTGCTACCACTGACAATGAA
>JACRHO010000164.1 GCA_016212045.1 Candidatus Omnitrophota bacterium
CCTGAAGGCATAGAGCTGACCTGGATTCAGCATTTTACCATGGATGAGAAAGCCAAATTTAATGACGCAGAGGTCGAAGGTTTTATCAATAAACATTCTCAAGAAAATCTTAAACTATTTAAAGAGGTTATTGAGAAAGAGCTAGCCACGTGAGGAGAACTACTTTTTGGATTCTTTGCTTAGAAGGTGCGGTTCTTTCTTTTAATGTAGCAGGCAGCGCTGCGGTAGTGCCGTCTATCTCTAAAGATTTTGGGGTATCTGCGTTTCTGGCTGGTCGGGCGGTCTGGTTTTATATGCTGCCTTATGGCATGGCTGCTCTTTTATACGGCCCATTGATTAGGTGGTTAGATGCCAAGCGGGTGGAACTGGTTTGTCTATTTTGTTTTTCTCTAGCGAATTTATTTGCCGGATTAGCAAAGAGTATTAATGCGCTTTTTCTGGCCAGATTTCTGATGGGATTATTCGGCGCCTCGGTAATTCCGCTAGCCCTGATTATTATCAGCCGCAAAGTAGAAAGCCAAAAGCGGGGAAGGAAGGTCGGCATATTTTTTGGCTCCAGCTTTATTGCTTCTCTTTTGGGGCTTTTTTTAAGCGGCATTGTCAATTGGCGCTGGATTTATTTAATCCCTTGCCTATTGGGATTTATCCTTTGGTTGCATATGTATTTTTATTTGCCTAGTTTTGCGCCGGAAAAAAGCAGTATGCAGTTTAATTATCTGGCAGCTTTAAAAAATAAAACCTTACTTGCGATATTTAGTTATATTTTTATGGTCAGCCTCCTTTATCATGGCGTGCAGCAGTGGCTGGGGGTTTATTTTTACCGCAGTTTTAATCTACATCAGTTTGTAATTAGCATGTTAATCACCCTGACCAGTTTAAGCGGTATCTTCGGCGAGGTCTTGGGCGGCTGGTTTGCCGATATCTTGGGAAGGGCAAAGACGGTAAATTTAGGCATACTTTTGATGCTCTTTAGTATTTTATTTTTGATATTGCTTAAAGTAGGCGTAATTTTTGTTTTGGCTTTGATCATGATTATCTGGGGCTTAGGCTGGACTTTTAATCACGCCGGCCTTTCTACTATCTTAACTGATCTGCCTGATGAGTTCCTGAACGAGAGCGCCAGCCTAAACAGCAGCGTGCGTTTCATCTCTGGTGGTTTAGGTGCTGCCTTAGGCGGCTGGCTTTTTACCAAGAGTTTTCCCTTGGGTTTTATTATTTTTGGCAGCGGCCTTTTGGCTTTGCTATTTTTTGGTAGAAGATTAAAAGGAGAAGAGAACTATGGCTAAAGATTTAAAAGGTAAAACCGCGATTATTACCGGAGCAAGCCGCGGCATCGGCAAGGCCATTGCCTCTACTGTTGCCAGTTTAGGCATAAACCTCGTCATTGCCAGCCGTCAGGAAGGGCCGTTAAAAGAAAGCGCAGATGAGATATCTAAAAAATATAAAGTGGAAGTTTTAGCCATTCCTTGCGACGTGGCCAAATTAGAGGACCTGGAAAACCTCGTAAATAAAACCAAAGAAAAGTTTGGCCAGATTGATATCCTGATTAATAATGCCGGTGTCTCCAGCCAATATCCTTTTGAAAAACAGCCCTTTGAAGATTTTGAGCGGCTGGTGCATACTAATTATTTAGGTTATGTGCGCTTAATCCGGCTGGTGATTAATGATATGATCAAGAATAAATCCGGGGCGATTATTAATCTCGTTTCTGGCTCAACACTTTGCGATCCCCTGCCGCGGAACTTTTTAGTTTATAGTTCCCTGAAGGTTGGCCTACGCGCTTTTTCCAAGGGTTTATTTTGGGAGATGCGCGACCATGGGATAAAAATAACTTCCATCCTTCCGGGAGTAACCGATACTGATTTAACCGGCAAATTACAGGAGGTAACCACGGATAATTCGCGACTGATGACTACCGAGGCAATAGAAAACGCGGTAAAATTTGCCCTGACAGTTCCGGCAAATGTCTGTCCATTAGAGATAGCAGTGATTAACCAACAGACACCGTGGACAAAACCAGTGATACCATTTAAACAAGAACACCCTGAGAAATAAAAAGGAGGTCAAATGAAGCCCGAACTTATGGAGTCCGCCACAGAACTTTGGCGGACGACATAAGTTTGTTGGCTGAATTTGACCCTTGACAATTTTTGAAATGGGGCTGGATAACACAACTAAACCTGAACTCAAAAATTGTCAAGGATTTAATTCGCAGACGCTTTGATCTCTAATCATAATGGGCTACAACTTACGTCGCTTACGCTCCGTAAGTTGTCTGCTCATTAAAAAAGGAGGCAAGATGAAGAAGATAGGGATGGGTTTAATTTTTATTTTATTTTTATTTGCGCCCTGCCTGGCGCAGGTAAACGACTTATTGCTTAATGATTTTGAAGGGCCGATTTGTGGAGGTCCAGAGGGGACAGTGGACTTTGGCGCTGGTGGCGGCTCCAGCGTAGAAGTAACTGCAGCCACAGATATTAAATATTCAGGCAGCCAATCGCTAAAAGTTACTTATAATGCGGTCTCTGGTGGCTATATGTGGGTGGCCCGCGGCTTTGGCCTGGATGCTAAGAATGCCGCCTGGATAGAAAAACCAGAACTGATTAGCTGGGATAAATACAACGCTATATCTTTTTATGTGTATGGCTCTGATTCCCAGGCACAAATTGCCTTTGATATCAAGGATAATGGCAATGAGATGTGGCGATTTCTGGTTGGGGATAATTTTAAAGGCTGGAAACAGATGGTCTGTCCCTTTAATGAATTCTTTGCCCGCTCTGACTGGCAGCCGGATAATGCGGATAAAAATGGCGTTCTGGATTTTCCCATCAAGAGTTTCCAATTTGAGCCGCTTCCCGAGGCAAAAGGAATACTTTATTTTGATAAAGTAGAGTTGATTAAAAAATAGACCAATGATTATTGACGCGCATAGCCACTGGTTACCTGAAGAGATTATCAAAAATGCCCATTTTTTCTCTGGCGCCTGGGGAGATATTGAGTCGCAACTCAAGGCAATGGCTGAGGCAGGGATAGCCAGGGCGGTTTTAAGTTATCCTACCTCAGATGCGCATTTAAAATTGGGCGGGATGAAAGAAGTGGCGCGCATTTATAATGACAATGTAGCGGGAATACTCAAGCGCTATCCAGATAAATTTATTGGGGCGGCAGTGTTACCAGTAAGTAATTCCCAAGAGATGTTGGCTGAATTAGACCGCGCTCAGGACTTGGGTTTTCAGGCGATTTCGCTGGCTACCAGTTATAATGGTACCTATATAGATGATAATATATTCTTACCTATATATAGGCAGGCGCAAGAAGAGAATATTCCGATCTTTGTGCACTCCCAGATTGTTAATCCCATTGGCTTTGAACGGGTAGAAGATCCGCTTTTGACCCCCGTCGTTGAGTATATCTTTGATACTACTATTTGTATCGGAAAACTCTTAATGTCAGGTATCCTGCGCGATTATCCTGAGGTTAAATTTATCTTTGCCTATTTTGGGGGCGTCGTCTGCCACCTGACGCAGCGATTTGAGGCTACCTATAATATGCTAAAGAAAATAAATTTTGTCAAAGACATAAAAGGAGCACCCAGCGATTTCTTAAAAAATATTTATGTGGATACAAGCGGCGATAGCAAAAAGACAAATTTTCTGGCGGCGCTGGAATTATTGGGTCCGGAACATATCTTATGGGGCAGCGATTGGCCAGCAAAAAAAGATATTGCGGGTAGCATCAATGCCGTGCGGGATTTGGATATTTCCGCAACGGATAAAG
>JACRHO010000163.1 GCA_016212045.1 Candidatus Omnitrophota bacterium
CGCCTGGTATATCTTATCTAATCTCTGTGGCAGAGTTTGGCGGCTGGAGGTCTTGACTATCCCTGCCTCCAAGAAAGATAGCCTGTTTTCTTTAAAATCAATCGCGCCGTATCCGGTACCTGTCAGGGCCGGGTCAACTCCCAAGATCTTCATCGCTAACTACTTGCCGAGGCCATCTGCTCAATAATCTCATCGGGTATATCAAAATTAGCATAAACCTGCTGGACATCATCATGGTCCTCTAAGGCCTCAATCAACATCAGAAGTTGTTTGGCATCATTGCCAGTTAACTTAATAGTTGAAGATGGAATCATGGTGACCTCAGCAGTATTATATTTTATGTTTTTGGAGTCCAGGGCGGATTTTACCTTTTCAAAGTCCTGCGCCGAAGTGAATATCTCATAATTTTTTTCTTCAGACTTCATATCTTCTCCCCCCGCCTCCAAGACAATAGACATCAGTTCTTCCTCTTTGGCCAGGGCCCTATCCACTGCTAGGTAGCCCTTCTTAGCGAACATCCAGCTTACTGAACCGGCGCCAGCCATATTCCCGCCTTTTTTAGACATAATGTTGCGCAATTCCGCAGTGGTGCGGTTTTTATTATCTGTAAGCGCCTCAATTAAAATTGCCACCCCGCCTGGCCCATAGGCCTCATACATCACTGTTTCATAAACTACGCCGGGAAGCTCGCCAGTGCCGCGCTTAACCGCCATCTTGATATTATCTGAAGGCATATTAACTTCCCTGGCCCGGCCAATTATCGTGCGTAATCTGGGGTTAGTATCGGGGTTGCCGCCGCCTTCGCGCGCGGATACGGTAATTTCTTTGATAATCTTGGTATAGGCAGCGCCTTTTGCCGCATCTGCGGCTGTCTTTTTTGATTTATTAGTTTTCCATTTTGAATGACCAGACATATTGTTCCTCCCTTAATATACCTTTGTCACCAAGTCACCAGGTCACAAGTCACCAGGAAAAATTCTACTGGTGACATTGTGACTTTGTGACATGTGACCTTTTAAATCAGAGCAGGTAGAATAAGCCGGGTTCTGTGTCGATACGAATCTTACGTACCCTTAGTGGCCATTTCTCTCGATCCTGGCGTTACCGCCATAACTCAAGCAGCCTACCCGAGACTATTCACGGAACGGGCCATTCCTCATCTCCTATTCGGCCTTGCTCCACGCAGAGATTGCCTCGTTTCACCCCGCCAACGATTTGTGGCGGGCTCGTCTCTGTGGCTCTCCCGCCACAAGACTTTGGCGGGTCCGCCTACGGCGGAAATCCTACCACGACATTACTGCCGCAGCGATGGGTATTACCCATTGCGTTGCCCTCTGGAGCCCGGACTTTCCTCCCCGCCAAAGGCGGGGCAACCACTTTCTACCTGCCTTTCAAAGAACTATTTTTTCTTTATTGCCTGCCTTATTGCTTTATTGGCTAACTTATCTGCGCCACGATTGGATTCGCGCGCAATATGTTTTATCTGAAACTGCTTAAAGCCCGCTGCCAAATGCCTCGCCTGATTATATAATCCCAATATATTAGGATTCTTTACTTTATATTCTTTGTTAATCTGCCGGCAGAGAAGCTGGCTATCGGTATAAATATTTAAACTCTCCGCCTTAAGCAGCAGCGCCTCCTGCAGGGCATAAATCAGGGCCATATATTCCGCATAATTATTAGTTGTCTTACCGATGTATTGGGCGATATTCTTTAAAACCTCATCGCCCTGAGAGATGATTATACCTATTCCGGCGTCGCCGGGGTTTCCCTTAGAAGCACCATCTATGTAAACCTCAAGCTGCTTCATCCCGTTAGAAACCTCCTTTAAATCCAGTTATAATAAAGTTTCTAACGGGATTCATCGTCAATGTAGAGAATTCTATTACAAACCTCGCAGGTAATCAACCGTTCATACATCTTGATGAGATTTATGACCTGCGGCGGAACAAACATATTGCAGCCCGAACAGGAATTGTCGCTGACGCTTACTATGGCCAGGCCATCGCGGCTCTGTAGTATCCTCTCATATTGCGCCAATATCTTGGGGTCAATATTAGGGGTGGCCTGTTTTCTCTGCGTATCTAATTGCGCAAGGCCAGACTCTATCTCTTTTATCCTCTCCTCAATCGCTTGCTTACGGGTATTAAATTTATTCTCTTCTTCCTTTAATTTCTGCTTCTCCTTGTCTACTTCAGCCTTTAACTTATCCATCTGGTCAAGTATCTGCAGAATCTTATCCTCTACCACTGAAACATCTGCCTTGGAGTCATCTATCTGTTTTAACATCGCCTGGTATTCCTTATTGGTCTTCAGTTGATAGAGCTGGGATTGTAATTTTTTCATCGCCTCTTCTTTTGCGGCCAAGTCTAAATCCTTGTCTTTTTTTTGTTTTTGTAAATCCAAAGATTTCTTTTCTACTTCGGCAAGGCGCTCTTTCTCTGCCGCAAAACTCGCCGTAAGCGCCTCAATCTCTTTAGGTAAAGATTCTTGCTCATTACGCAGGGCATAAATCTGCGCATCTATTCTCTGCAATTGCACTAAGTTATTTACCTGGGTTTTTAAGTCAATTGCCTGCATCTTTTTTTCTAAAATGGGCGATAGAGGATTCGGACCTCTGACCTGTCGCTCCTCTGCGCCTACGGCGGATCGCTGTTACCCCGAAAGCGTGGGGAAAATTTTTCCCCACACCCCTTTTTGGTCAGAGATAAACTCTACGAGTATTTAACTGGGCGATAGAGGATTCGGACCTCTGACCTCCACAATGTGAGTGTGGCGCTCTAACCAACTGAGCCAATCGCCCGTTGTCTACCTGGGCCCAGAAGGGATCGGACCTCCGACCAAGTGATTATGAGTCACCTGCTCTACCGCTGAGCTATGGGCCC
>JACRHO010000160.1 GCA_016212045.1 Candidatus Omnitrophota bacterium
CGTGATTGCGCAGGCAGGAGACGGCGGCACCGCAGACATCGGCCTGCAGGCATTGTCAGGGATGTTAGAGAGAGGCCACGATATACTTTATGTAGCTTATGATAACGAAGCCTATGAGAATACAGGAATCCAAAGGAGCGGCCTGACCCCTTACGGCACAAATACAACCACTACTCCACCCGGAACAAAATCTATTGGTAATATTCGGTTCAAAAAACCGATGCCGGAGATTGCCGCGGCGCACGGCATACCTTATGTGGCTACTGCGTCGGTGGGCTTTGTGCCGGACCTGCAGAGAAAAGTAAAAAAAGCCATTTCCATAAAAGGGCCAAAATATATCCAGGTGCATGTGCCCTGTCCTTTGGGCTGGCGCCATGAAACTAACCTTACTATTGAAGTAGCAAAAATAGCAGTGGAGACCGGGCTTTATCCTCTGATAGAATACGAAAACGCAAAACTTACCGGCGTCCACCAGATTAAAGGTTTACCTGTAGAAGAGTACTTGAAAGCACAAGGCCGGTTTAGGCATCTGCTCAATCAGCCGGAAGAAATTAAAAAAATCCAGGCCATAGCAGATATTAATATAGATAGGTATGGGCTGAAAGCTAAGACAGAGCAATAGTTCGAAAGGGGGAATAGTTATGGGAAAACAAGCAAGGGCAATTGTGGATTTAAGTTTAAAGGACCTGGTAAAAGATTTAAATAAGGCTTATGCTGATGAGTGGCTGGCATTTTATCTTTACTGGTATATGGCAGAGACCGTTTCCGGAAAGGCATATGAGGATATGCAGGAATTCTTAAACAAAATTGCCAAGGATGAATTAGAGCATGCTGGCGAACTAGCGGATTTGATTATTAAGTTAGGAGGTCTGCCTATCGCCAACCCTATGGATTTAGAAAAGAGCGCCAATGCACCGTATATGCTGCCGCCGAAAAATACCGCGGATATAAATAGGATTATCCGCATTGTTACGGAAGCCGAGGCCGGGGCAATTGAGGTGTATAATAAAATTGCCAAAAAGACTTTAGGCAAGGATAATGTGACCTATCAGTTGGTAGCCCACATACTCTCGGAAGAGGTTGACCACGAAGAGATGTTCGAAAATTTATTAGAAAGGTGATTATAATAAACCCTAAATCCGAAATCCTAAACTCTAAACAAATCCAAAATCTAAAACCCAAAATCCAAAACAAGAAAGTTTTGAGTTTAGAGTTTTGAATTTTGAGTTTGTTTAGAATTTAGAGTTTAGTGTTTAGAGTTTGAAAATTGACAAAAATGGAGGTTTTTTAGAAATGGCAAAGGTTACAGTAGATGCAGCAACTTGTGTCGGTTGTGGGTTATGTGAACAGGCCTGCCCGGAGGTCTTTCAGGTGGGCGGCGATGGGATTGCCCATGTGAAGGTAGAAGTCTGTGTTACGCACAATTTGCAGGAAGTAGCCGAACAGTGTCCGGTAGATGCCATTAAGGTAAGTTAGTAGTTGCCCTTTTCTTTAGGTCTTCCAAGAAACCGCTAAAATATTCCTGTTTTTTCTGCATTAATAACTGCTGGGCGAAGGTAGTTTTTTCTGCGCTGAATTTTTTCTCATCCACAGGGATTTTTTCCTTTACCTTAATAATATAATAACCCGAAGGCATATTGATCACCTCGCTAAAATTATTTTCTTGTAAGTTTTGCGCCGCGTTAAAAAAGGTATCTGCGACTCCCACCCCTTCAATATAACTGCCGTATTTTAATAATTGAGTTGTAGATGATTTTAGACCCAGGAGTTTACTAGTGGCAGAAGAGTCTACTGCCTTAGGATTAACTTTATATTGCTCCTTTAGTTTTTTCAGGCCGTCTTCTATTTTTTCTTTAGCCATATCCCGCGATTTTTCCCTGATTAACCTTTCCTTGACCTTGTCTTTTATAGTTTCAAAATCAGGTATATAGGGTTCTTTTTTCTCTTTGGCTTTGATGATGTAGTAGCTTTTATCTATATGCACAGGCATAAGGTATTCGCCGGGCCTTGCCTTTAAGAGTAGGCCCAAAACCTCCGGAGACCAGCCAATGCCGGGAATAGGGTCGGTTTGGGTAAAGAGCCCGGTTTCTTTGACTTCTATTCCAAAGTCAAGCGCCACTTTTTTAAAATCTTCTTTTTTCTTCAGGCGCAGCATTAGCTCTTTTAATTTTTGCTGTATCGCATTTTCATCTTTAGTATCTGCCGCAACGCTAGCGTATTCTATATTAAAGGAAAGCGGCTGTTTAAATTGCAGCGAATTTTTGCTGAAGTAATTTTTAACCTCCTCTTCAGAAACATTAATCTCTTTGGCAAAGTCGCTGGGGGCTGCCGCAATATAATCAAAACGCATCTCTTCATTGACCTTTTTATAATTTTCTTTAATTTCCTCTTCGCTTAAAGTTATTCCATTAGTAAGTTGCTGGTATAATTTTGCAATTATCAGGTTCTGCCGCAGTTGTTCTTCAAATACACGAGGAGAGGTGCGAAAATAATAACGCAGTATCTGCGCATACCTGGTATTGTCAAAGTTGCCCTGATTATCCTTGAATAGGGCAAGGCTTGCTAATTGCTGGATGACCTCAGTATCATTTGCCGTGATTTTCTGTTTTTTTGCCTCAGCCAAAAGCATTAATCTCTCCCAGGCCTGGGATTCTAAG
>JACRHO010000159.1 GCA_016212045.1 Candidatus Omnitrophota bacterium
AAGCGCCTGCCCATTGATATCAAGGTAGAATTAAAAGAGAAATACGCTAGAAACCCTGTCTGTTTAAAGGTAGATACGGTAAACTTAAGTGCGGTGGGCGCATACATATACGGCTGTGATAAATTTAAACTTGGCGATGAGGTTATTTTGACTTTTAAACTACCTCCGAAGATGGAGGAGATGCAACTGGAGGCAAAGGTAGTCTGGCTTGCGGATAAGCAAATCCAGATGCATCTTCATCCGGGGATAGGAGTAGAATTCCAGCACTTGTCCACTAAAAACCAAGAGAAACTCGTTGAATTTATTGAGAGAAATCTCTCTTTGAGCCCAAAAGATGAGTAGGCATACCCTTAAGCAAATCTCCCCCCAGGCGTCTTAATCCAAAAAATCCCTTCAGAATATCCCCAAAACCGTGTATAATTATTAGATTAAGGATAACCAGATGCGCGATTATTTCTATAACTTAGTTACGGATAAAAAAAGGGGTTTTCTCCCCAACCTGCTCAAGGGATTACTCTTTATTTTCTCTTTAATTTACGGTCTAATCGTGCGGGCTTTGATTTTACTTTATCGCCTGCGTCCCTGCGGGCTTTCCTGCCGGGTGGTCAGCGTAGGCAATATTACCTGGGGAGGGACAGGCAAGACCACAGTAGTGGAATATATCGCCCGTTATTTAAAGCAGGAGGGACAGAAGGTAGCGATATTGAGTAGAGGATATAAAAGAAAGGTCACCAAGTCACCAAGTCACCAAGTCACCAATGAAGAAACGATGGGCGATGAGCCGTTGATGTTGTCACAAAAATTGGCAGATATTCCGGTTATCGTGGATAGTAATAGGATCCGTGCAGCCAAGAAGGCGATAAAAGATTACTCTGTTGATACAGTGATATTGGATGATGGGTTTCAGCAGTGGCGAATAAAAAAGGATTTGGAGATTGTTTGTATTGACTCCACCGATCCCTTTGGGAATAGCCGCTTAATCCCGCGGGGAATTTTGCGTGAACCGCTTTCGGCGCTTGCGCGCGCGGATTTATTTATCTTGACCAAGACCAATCTGAATCCTGATACCCAGGATCTAAAAGATTTTTTAGCCCAGAAGAATGCCTCCAGTTTAATTATAGAATCGCGGCATGAGCCACTGGGCTTTTATCAAATCAACCAGCCGGATAAACTATTATCCACAGATATCTTGAAGGAAGGGCCAGTTACTTTATTCTGCGGCATCGCTGACCCGGATTCCTTTGAGAATTTGATTTTAAGCCGCGGGATAAAGATCGGATTATCCTTTAGGTTTAGCGACCACCATAATTATAGCCAAGATGATTTGGAGAAGATTATTCAGGATTCTCGAGCGAAGAATATAGGAACCATTGTTACTACTGAAAAGGATGCCTTTCGCCTGCGCCAGTTAGGGCTGGCTGAATCTGGATTACCCATTTTTGTCTTGCGCATAGCATTAAAAATTACCAAAGATGAACAGACGCTCCATCAGCGATTACTGGGCTTGTATCGGCTTTAAGATATTTGCGCCGATAGTCAGGATTTTTCCTCTTAGATTTAGTTTTTTTCTGGCCAGAAGATTAGGGAATCTTATTTATTATTTAGATAGCCGGCATAGAGCCATTGTTTATGCCAATATCAAGACGATTTTCTTAGGAAAATTCTTGCCGCACCAATTAAATAAATTAACTAAAAAGTTTTATCAGCATTTAGCCCAGAGCCTGATAGAGATATTCTATATTCCCGTCGTAGATAAGAATTACCTGAGTAAATATATAGAACTCCAAGGCCTGGAGCATATTAAAGAGGCCTTTAAGAACGGCAAAGGCGTCATCCTTTTAAGCGTGCACGCCGGCAGTTGGGAACTCTCTAACATTATCTCTGCAAATTTGGGTTTTTCCTTTAGTTTATTTATCCGCGACCAACGCCATCCGCGCCTAAACCATCTGCTGAATAGCTACCGGCTAAGACAGGGATGTAAAATAATTCAGAAGGGAAATCAAATCCGCGCTTTAATCAAGGCCTTAAGAAATAACGAAGCTGTGGGGATGACTGCTGACCAGGGAGGTAAAGGCGGCATCTTAGTAAAATTTTTTGGCAGGAATGCCTCTATGCCTTCGGGCGCGGTAAGGTTAGCCCTGAAATACGGCGCAAGTCTTATCCCGGTATTTTATATCCGCCAAAATGACCCTTACATTAAAGTAATTATTCAGCCGCCTTTTCCGCTGCAGAGGACTCAAGGATTAGATGCGAATATCCGGAATAATTTACAGGAGATTGTGCATATTTTTGAGCAGTATATTTTGCAGTATCCTCAAGAATATCTCTGGACGTATAAGGTCTGGAAATATAGCGATGAAAAAAATATTTTAATTTTAGACGATGGAAAGGCCGGGCATACCCGGCAGGCAGAAGCCCTGGCCAATATCATCCAGGATTATTTTAAAGATAAAGATATCCTGACAAATATCAATATGGTAGAGGTAAAATTCAAAAATAGATTTAACCAGCGTCTCTTGGCGCTGGGTAGTTCTCTTGCCGGCAAATATTGCAGCCAGGGCTGTTTATTTTGTTTGCGAGCAGCCCTTACTAAAGAGGTCTACAATTCTTTAATAGCAAGCCGCCCCGATGTGATTATCTCTGCCGGCTCATCATTAGCCAGTATTAATTACCTTTTATCGCGGGAAAATTTGGCTAAATCCATCGTGATTATGCAGCCGTCCCTTTTGGCCTTGGAGAAATTTGATTTAGTGATTATGCCGCAGCATGACCGGCCACCAAAAAGAAAAAATGTCGTAGTAACTCAAGGCGCGCTGAATTTAATCAGCCAAGAATATTTGCAAAAGCAAACTGAAGAGTTATTGCGCACGACGCACGGTGCACTGCGCACAATGGACTTTTATATCGGTTTATTAATCGGAGGCGATAGTAAGAAATTTCATTTAGATAAAGACATAATCTTAGAAGTCATCAGGCAAATGAAGTCTGTAGGCGAGAAATATAGCGCCGACATCTTAGTTACTACTTCACGCAGGACTTGCCTTGAGGTTGAAGATTTAGTTAAAAGAGAATTCAAAGATTACCCCCGCTGTAAACTTTTAGTGATTGCTAATGAAGAAAATCCCCCCTTTACAGTAGGCGGGATTTTGGGTTTAAGCAAGATTATCGTGACTTCTCCGGAAAGCATCTCTATGATTTCTGAGGCAGTAAATAGTAAAAAATATGTCATAGTTTTTGAGGTTCCGGGCTTAAGTAAAAAGCACCAGAGGTTTCTCAAACAGAGTACGGGGAGTAAACACCTCTACTTAACCGAGGCAGCCGATTTGAGTAAAAAATTTTCCGAGCTTTTGACGAATAGGCCAGAAATTAAATCTTTTCAGGATAATCTTTTAGTAAGAGAGGCGATAAGTAGAATATTATGAACCCCGCACCTTCTATATATTCAAGATTTCAGGTATTAGAGGGTAAGGGGTAGGTAAGATAAATTTAATCATAGAATAAGAAGAAGGTGCGGGGTGAATGTCCTTCAAGTACTGCCAGAATTAAACGTCGGCGGAGTAGAGACCGGGGTAGTAGATTTGTCTAAAGCGCTAGTTAAGCTCGGGCATAAGGCCGTGGTCGTCTCTGGCGGCGGAGAATTAGTCAAGCAATTAGAAAACCTTGGCGCGATTCATTACCAGTTGCCGGTGCATCAGAAATCCCTTTTAGTAATGTTCAGAATGATTAATAAAATAGCTGAGATTATCAAGAAAGAAGAGATAGATATTGTGCATGCGCGTTCCCGCGTTCCAGCTTGGGCCGCCTATTTTGCCGCGCGTAAGACTAACCGCGTATTCATTACTACCTGCCATGGGTTTTACAAAAAACACCCCTTTAGTTTGGTGATGGGCTGGGGCAAGCGGGTAATCGCCTTGAGTAATATTATTGCCCGGCACATGATTGATGATTTCGGCGTGCCTTATGAGCGCATAAAATTAGTCCCGCGCAGTATAGATTTAGAAAAATTTAAATACATTGATCCTGCCGAGAAGAGAAAGGCAGATTTTCACGTTGGTATTATCGGCAGGCTAGTGCCGATTAAGGGTCATGCGTATTTTATTAAGGCGATGGCCAAGGTCTCCAGGAGCACAAGCGGCCTTAAAATTTGGATAGTAGGCGATGTCCCTCAGTCCAGAGAGGCATACAAAGAAGAGTTGCAGATTCTGGTAAAGAGATTGGGGCTGAAGCCAGCTACTGAGTTCTTAGGCCTGCAGAGGGATATCCCGAGCATCTTGGCTAATTTAGATGTCCTGGTGCTGGCCACGACCACCCATGAAGCCTTTGGCCGGGTGATTATTGAGGCGCAGGCAGCTGGCGTGCCAGTGGTAGCTACTAAAGTGGGAGGCGTAGTGGATATTATTGAAAATGAAAAAACAGGATTACTTGTGCCTCCTGCTGACCCGACGAGCATGGCCGAGGCAGTAATCCGGCTCTATAAGGACAAAAAATTAGCGCAAGACCTAAGCCAGGCCGCATATAAAAAAGTTAAAGAAAAATATACTCTGCAGGATATGGTTAAGCATACCCTGGATATTTACGAGGAGGCATTAAGTAATTTTAAAATCCTGCTCATTAAATTCAGTTCTCTGGGGGATGTAGTTCTCTCTACAGCTGCCATCCGGGCAATCAGAGAAAAATTCAGTCCGAACTACAAAATTACTTTTCTCACCGGCCACGATGCAAAAGATATTCTCTTAAGATGTCCTTACATTGATGAACTTTTGGTCTCTGACCTTAAAAGTAACGGAATCTTAGGGCTATTAAAATTAGCCGCGCGCTTAAGAAAGAACCACTTTAACACGGTGATTGATTTACAGAATAACCGCAAGAGCCATCTCTTAAGCAGATTGACCTTGGCCTTAAACCGTTATGGATACGAGAATAAAAAATTTTCTCTACTACTTAATCATCGGGTAAAAGATGAAGGTATTCCTTTAGATCCTGTCAGCCATCAATTTAGAATCCTGAAAATGTTAGGCGTAGATTTAAAAGAGCCGCACTTAGAACTCTGGCCAAGCCAAGAAGACCAACGTTATATTGATGAATTTTTAAATTCCCAATGGTTGGCTACGCATCAGAAATTGATTGGGATAAATATCAGCGCCAGCCATCGTTGGTCAACTAAGGCCTGGCCATTAGAACAGATGCTCAAACTCTGCGAGGAATTATCCCGCCGTCAGATGCGCGTAGTGCTTACCGGACTAGAGACTGATCTTCCTGAAGCATTTGCTTTAATTAATGCAGCTAAACTCGTAAAACCCATTAATGCCTGCGCAAAGACCACTATTAACCAGTTGGGTTGCCTGATTAAAAAATGCTGCGTCTATATCAGTAGCGATTCTGCGCCTTTACATATTGCCGCGGCAATGGGCACCCCCTTTGTGGCTTTATTTGGACCTACTGACCCCCGGCGCCATCTTCCGCCGGCAAAAGATTATGTAGTGATTAGAAAAGAACTAGATTGTAGCCCTTGTTATAAATCAAAATGTAAGACTAAAAAATGTATGGAGATGATTAAGCCGCAGGAAGTGCTGGAGGCAGTTGACAAACTTTTAAAGAATGAACTTAAACCCTAAATCCGAAACCCTAAACTATACACAAACTCAAAACACAAAATTCAAAACTCAAAAACTTCTTGTTTTGGATTTTGGGTTTAGGATTTTGGATTTGTTTAGGATTTAGTGTTTAGGGTTTAGAGTTTGAGATTAATACATGAATATCCTTTATTTAACTAATCATTTAAATATCGGCGGTATTTCCAGCTACCTGATTTCTTTAACCAAAGGGCTTAAACAGAGAGGACACAATCTTTATGTGGCCGCAAGTGGCGGAGAACTCATCCCGCAAT
>JACRHO010000161.1 GCA_016212045.1 Candidatus Omnitrophota bacterium
CTCAGGTAAAAATTTTGCCAAAGATATAGCAATACAACCGGAACCTGTCCCTAAATCTAATATTTTCGGTCTGACAACTGACAACTCCTGCCTGCCGGCAGGCATGGGACAACTAACAACTAATTTTATAGCCGTCTCAACCAAAATCTCCGTCTCCGGCCGAGGAATAAAGACATCTTGATTTACCCTGAATGCTAAACCCATAAATTCGGTCTTGTCCAAAATATACTGCAGAGGTTCTCCAGAAAACCTTCTCTTTAATACTGAAGAAATAAAAACTGACTTCTCTTTCGCTAAAGCGGACTTTCCCTTCAGGTATAAAGATATCCTGTCGCAATGCAAGACTTCGCTAAACAATAATTCTTTTTCATCCATCCCGTTAGAAACCTCTTAATTAACCCCATTAGAAATTCTTAATGAATCTAGTTATAAAATAGTTTCTAACGGGATCCATTGGCTTTTTCTTGCGCTGCCTTAATCAGCGCATTAGAGAATCCATCCAAGTCTCCTTCGATTATGGACTCTAACTTATAAAGGGTTAAATTTATGCGATGGTCAGTAACACGGCGGTCAGGAAAATTATAGGTGCGGATCTTTTCGCTACGGTCGCCGGTGCCAATCTGGGATTTCCGCTCTTGAGAAATCTTCTTAGAATCCTGCTTTTGTTTCATATCCAAGAGCCTCGCCCTTAAAATCCTCATCGCCTTATTTTTATTTTTAAGCTGCGAACGCTCATCCTGACAAGCCACCACTAAACCTGTGGATATATGCGTAATCCTCACCGCAGAATCAGTCTTCTGCATATGCTGTCCGCCCGGGCCTGAAGAGCGGTAAGTATCGATTTTTAAATCTTTTGCTTCAATCGCCAAATCTACTTCTTCGGGTTCAACCAGCACCGCTACAGTTGCGGTGGAGGTATGAATTCTTCCTTGCGCCTCAGTGGCAGGGACGCGCTGCACTCGATGGACTCCACTTTCAAATTTCAGCCGTCTGTAGGCGTCTTTACCTTTTACGCTAAAGACAATCTCTTTAAACCCGCCTAATTCTGTGGGATGAGCCGACATCTGTTCCACTGTCCAGTTCTTGAACGCAGCATATTTGGTATACATCCGATAAAGGTCTGCGGCAAATAAGGCGGCCTCTCTTCCGCCGGTGCCTTGGCGGATTTCCACAATCACATCGTGGCTAGCGTCTTCATCTTCTTCCTGCAGGGCATTTTTCAACCTTTCTTCTGTCCCGGCTAATTTCGCCTCCAGCTCACCAAGCTCTTTTTCTGCCAGATTTAAAAATTCGGCATCGTGTTTCTCTTTTAAAACCGCCCTTAAATCTTCTATCTCACAAGCTGTGCGCTTATATTCGCGGAACAAAGAAACCTTCTCTTGCAGGCCAGCCAATTCTTTGGCATATTTAGTATATTGCGCCTGGTCAGAGATTACCTCTTTCCTGCTCAAGAGCTCCTCTAACTCCTGATAGCGTTTCGCTAATTTTTCTAATTGTGTAAACATTTAATGAGCACATAACTTACGGAGTGCGAAGCACGACGTAAGTTATAAGTGCGAATTTAACCCAGCACTAATTTCGATAATAACAAGCTAAAATAGAAATTAGTGCTGGGTAAGTTCGGACAAATAAGTTATGTCGCCTTTATCTTTGATAATGGCACTTATAAAACTTTTATATTGCTCCATAACTTATGTCCTCACTTATTTCTTTGCGTATTTTTTTATAAACTTCTCCACTCTACCCGCAGAGTCTACAAATTTCTGCTTGCCGGTAAAAAACGGATGGCACTTTGAACAGATATCCACGCGGATATTTGGTTTGGTAGAGCGCGTATGAATAGTCTCGCCGCAGGCGCAGACCACTACTGCATCGACATACTTGGGATGAATCTTATCTTTCATTCTAAGCCTCCTTTAAGACTCTAAAATTACTAGTTACGAGTTACTAGTTTACTAGTTACTATATTACTGGTTCATACTATTTAAGAATTCCTCATTGTTTTTAGTCTTGGAGAGTTTCTCAATCAGAAGTTCCATCGCCTCCACATTATTCAGTTCATTTAAAACCTTCCTTAATATCCAGGACCTATGTAATATCTCTTCTTTTAAAAGCAATTCTTCATGTCGGGTGTTGGAACGTTTGATATCAATAGCTGGATAAATCCTGCGCTGGAATAAATTCCTATCCAGCTGCAGTTCCATATTGCCCGTCCCTTTAAATTCCTCAAAGATTACCTCATCCATCCGGCTGCCGGTATCTACCAGGGCAGTGGCAATGATGGTAAGGCTGCCCCCCTCTTCAATTGCCCGGGCAGCGCCGAAAAATCTCTTGGGCTTCTGCAGGGCATTAGAATCTATGCCGCCGGATAAAACCTTGCCGCTGTGCGGAATGACTGAGTTGTATGCCCGGGCAAGGCGGGTGATGCTATCCAGCAAGACCACCACGTCCTTCTTGTGTTCTACGAGCCTCTTTGCCTTCTCCAGGACAATCTCGGCAACCTGCACGTGCCTCTCAGGCGGCTCATCAAAGGTAGATGAGATTACCTCGCCCTTGACATGCCGCTGCATATCCGTAACTTCTTCCGGGCGCTCATCAATCAAAAGCACAATGAGGATTGTATCCGGGTGATTTGTCGTGATGGAATTGGCGATCTTCTGCAACAACACTGTCTTTCCGCTGTAGGGCTGAGCAACAATCAAACCACGCTGGCCTTTGCCCAAAGGAGTAAGTAAATCTATGATGCGCATGGAGATCTCATCGGGCTTGGTCTCCAGGTTAAAATGCTCGTGCGGATAAATCGGGGTTAAATTATCAAAGAGCACTTTTTCTTTGGCCTCTTCGGGGTTCTCAAAATTTACCGCCTCCACCTTCAGCAGGGCAAAATATTTTTCTCCTTCTTTCGGAGGGCGAATCTCGCCGCTGACTGTATCTCCGGTCATTAAGTCAAACTTGCGGATCTGCGAAGGAGAGATATAAATATCATCAGGACAGGGCAGGTAATTATAATTGGGGCTCCTTAAGAAACCAAAGCCCTCTGGCAGAATCTCCAATATTCCCTCTCCGAACATCAAACCTTCCTTCTCTGCCTGGGCCTGCAAGACTTTAAAAATTAAATCCTGTTTTCTTAGACCGCTGATGCC
>JACRHO010000162.1 GCA_016212045.1 Candidatus Omnitrophota bacterium
AGGCCCGCCTCCTGAAACTGCAGGGTTAAAGGCAACATTCTTTCTAAATTCTTGGCATCAACTATATGCAAGATAACGCAGGGGTCTTCTCTTAAAAGAATGGAGCGGGCAACGCGCTCCTCTTCGGTTAAAGGCAAAAATGAATACATACCCGGGGTATCAATAACCTCAAATTCCTCATTCCCGATTTTTGCCTTACCCCGCGTCACCTCAACCGTGGTCCCAGGATAATTGGAGACTGCGGCTGAGTAACTGCCCGTAAAATTATTAAACATCACGGATTTGCCTACATTGGGCGAACCAACTATCGCAATTTTACGCATCTTTCCTTTAATTCTAATATTAAAGATAAATCAATGCCGTTACAACCACTTCAAGATGGTATAATATCATAATTTTTGACACTCTCCTGAATAAATTTAGGAGATTCTCAGGCAACGGTAGTTAAAAACCTATCCGTTAACGCCTGACGGCTCTGACCGAGCCGAAGAATATTCAGAGACGCATTATGGTCTCTCTCTAAAATAGTATTGCAGAAAGGACAAT
The DNA here is from genome assembly GCA_016212045.1 of Candidatus Omnitrophota bacterium. Classification (GTDB taxonomy): domain Bacteria; phylum Omnitrophota; class Gorgyraeia; order Gygaellales; family Profunditerraquicolaceae; genus JACRHO01. The sequence goes on from JACRHO010000162.1 coordinate 547, forward strand.
TATGGATACGAACAGGCAAAGATTTTTGAACCTTTTCTCCACATCCAGAGCAAATCTGACTGGTGTTATGGGGCGGAACTTTAATTATTTGACGAGTAGCGCCTTCCGCCTTCTCGTTCAAAAACCTAAAGAACATACCCCAAGAACTATCAGATATGGATTTGCTCAAATATCTGTTCTTAACCATACCCTTGATATTCAAATCTTCAATATAGATAGTCTGAAATTTGTCAATATAGGCATTAGCAGTTTTATGAAGAAAGTCTTTACGCTGATTAGATATTTTCTCATGTGCTTTAGCAACAAGAACTCTTGCTTCGTTCCTTCTATTAGAACCTTTCTTTTTTCTGCAAAGGCTTCTTTGCCTGCGTCTCAAAAGTTTTTCAGATTGTCTAAAGTATTTAGGATTTTCAATAGAATTGCCTTGAGAATCCACAAGAAAATGTTTAAGACCAACATCTATGCCAATCTCTTTAATGGATTCTGGAATTTCTGTTATAGGCACATCATCACAAGAGAAAGATACAAACCATTTGTTTGCGGGACTTCTACGGATAGTTATTGTTTTGATATTACCCTCAATAGGTCTGGACAAAAACAATTTAAATCTGCCAATGTTTTTAATGTAGAGATATCTACCGTCAAGTTTCCATCCAGATTGCTTGAGAGTGAAAGAATCGTATCTATTTCTGGACTTGAAGCGGGGGAAACCAGCCCTGCCATTTCTCTGTTTAACTCTTTGAAAAAAGGATTTATAGGCTTTATCAAGCCTTTGAAGAACATCTTGAAGGACTTGAGAACCTACTGTCTTAAATTCAATAGAAGATTTTCTCAAATCGGGAAGTTGAGACATTTGTTTATAAACAGAGATAGTTTCTTCTCTTTCCTTGTAGGCTTTTATTTTCTGCTCAAGGGATTGATTATAAAGATTCCGACAGAGTTCAAGCCATTTATTGCAGTTAGCCTCTGTTTGTTTATTTATTACGGCTTTATAAAGATAAGTCTTTCTCATTTTTTGCTTTGTGCCTCTATATATTTTCTAATAGTTTCATTGCTGATGTTTCCTGCTGTGCTTGAAAAATATGAGTGTGTCCAGAGAGAAGGGAGTTTAAGCAGATGAGAAAATTCTTTACGCAAAATATTAGAACTTACACCTTTAAGGTTTTTAATAATTTTATGAACAGGTATATTTGGAAAAGCCGAAACAAACAAATGTATGTGGTCGGGCATAATTTCAAGGGCTATAATTTCAATATTCATTTCTTTGGCTTTTGTATATATTATTTGTTGCAATCGTTTTTTAACTTGCCCAACAAGAACAGGACGGCGTCTTTTTGGACACCATATCAAATGATAATTCAAAAGATACACCTGGTGTTTTGCATGTTTATATTCCATGTTGATAGTATACTAAATATCAACAATATTGTCAAGAAAAAAATATTAGCGATTCATCCCCTGAATAAATTCAAGGGCTTTCTGGCTGAAGCACTGTAACGGGGTCAAGGAGAGAAAACTTTTTGGCGAGGTGGGCCTGGGGTGTTACTCCGGTAATAATTGTTTGGCGCCGGCCATAAAGATAATGCCCAGCAAGAAAGCAGTAAAGGCCAGGGTAGAACGTTTGGGGTTAGTCTCTTTGTGTATCTGGGGGATAAGATCAGAGGTAGCGATATAAATAAATCCTCCCGCAGTTAGGGGTAGAATAAAATTGGAGAAACTGGCTACCATACCCAAAAGAAAATACCCTGTTATGGCACCGATCACAGCCATAAGAGCAGAAATAAAATTATAAAACAGAGCTTTCTGTTTACTAAAACCGCCATACACTAATACTCCGAAGTCGCCTAATTCCTGCGGTATTTCGTGTAAAATCACTGCTAGGGTTGTAATGATGCCTAATTTTATAGAAGCGCTGTAGCTGACCGCAATCATCATGCCATCAAAAAAGTTATGCAAGCCATCTCCGATCAGATTTAGATATGTAAAGGCATGGATATTACAGACGCCCTCATGGCAATGGCGCCAATAAAAATATCTTTCCATTAAGAAAAACAGGATTATCCCTAAGATCAGATAATAAAAAACAATGGTGCTCTGGGTTTTTTCTAAGGCCTCGGGTAGGATGTGTAAAAATGCGCTGCCAATCAGGGCTCCGGCAGAGAAGCCGATCAGGCAGAAAAGAATTTTCTCTAAGAGTTTATCTTTTATGGTGAGGGTAAAAATACCAATTAAGGAAATGAGACTAACGATGAAGGTACTCACCAGAATCCAGGCCAGGGTCATGAAAGGAGTTATTTTTAAGCGATGACTTTGTAGACTTTGTCGTTGGGATGGACTTTTTGAGCAACTTTTATGCCGATGACATCTCCGGCCTTGGCCTCAGGGACATCTTTGTGTTCAATCTGCATGGAATCAACGCCCTGCGTAAAATCTGAGGAGTGGCCTTTGATATGAATAGTCTCGCCTACTTTGAGGGCATCCGAGAGTTCAATTATACCTACGCTTAGGTGGCCGTAATAATGGGTAATCTTACCAATCTCTTTTTCTTCCATAGCCGCCTCCTTCAATGAACCCCACCTCATGAGCGGGGCGAATTGAATCCCGCCAACGGCAGGATATCCTCACTCATTATAATACGCCCTAGGCAAAAATCAATCTTTATCTTTTTATCCCAAGCAGGGTCTTCTTCCTTTATTCGCCCGCTTTGAACGCCAGTTTAATTTACCCCTGCGTTTTCTTTTTCCCATATCTCTTGCCTCCTAGCTTGAACCCGATTCATATTTATAATAATTTGGCGGGATGGCCTGGGCAATATAACGCACTGCCTCAATTACACAAATCCGGATTGCCTTTTCCATCGGGGTGTGGGCATAAATGGACAAATCACTACCTAAACCCCACTTACCTGAGAGATCTGTCATAATCTTACCGCTGGTATCAGAAGCCTGACCTTCTACGCGGGTTGTGGAGAGAACTTCGGAAGTTGCCGCATCAATAATCCGAATCTCTAAAGCCACCTGCGCCTTATTTAAAACTGCTCCCAAAAGACCGCCTAAGATACCGCTTCCTGCACCGCCTCCGCCGCCCAAGCCCGCCCGGCCGCCTGAAGCCTGGGGTGCAAATTCAGTAACGCTAGCTGTGATAATTAAATCTCCTTGGCGCTCAAGCACCGAAAAACGGTTGGTATTTACCAAGAGGGTAGTGCACATCTGCCGCAGGCCGCTAGCAATCTCACTTTTGGCCTTAACCACGTTTAACTCAAAATCTGCCAGGGTAATTCTGGCTTTAGGCCCAGAAAATTCAGGAAGCGCGGTGAGACTGGCGACGCTTTCCACTGGAGCAGCCGGCTTAATGCTCTGGCGGCCTCTGGCACAACCAGCCAGCAGGACAGCCAATAACCCGTAACCAATGACCAATAATAGTTTCTTCATTTCAACACCAATTAATTTTACCTTAGAAAAATCAGGGGGTCAACCCCGTTACAAATACTATAATACAGTATCATATCAACAATTTGTAACGGGGTCAAGAGAAACCAAGGCCTATAATATATTGAGCAACTCTGCGAGTCTGTTGATAATCCGGTAGGGCTCTTCTTTGCGAATCTCCGCTTTTGTGCTTGAGCCAGTGGTCACAATGATAGTTTTAATTTTAGCGCGGCGGCCGGCCTGGGCATCAATAACCATATCGCCGACATAAAAAACTTCTTTTGGTTTTAAAGAAAACCTCTGCCTAATTTTGTTAAGGATTTCAGGATGAGGTTTGCCATGTTTTAATTTATCCGCGCAAAGGACATCATCAAGATATTTGGCTATCTTTAAATGCCGGATTAAAACCCAGGAAAATTTTGTCGGACGGTTGCTGGCTACGGCGATCCTGTAGCCGGCTGCTCTAAGATAGCGCAGTATTTTTTTAACTTTCGGGAATAACCGTGAACCCTCAAGCAGGGCTCTCTTATGATGCCGGCGATAGATTGAAAGCGCCTTTTTTAAATCGCCTCTTTTTACAAATGGCTTAAGTAAATTCTCATCTCCCCAACCTACAGCCCGACAGATAACTCTAGCCGGCTGCGCAGGGTAACCAAGCCTGCGCATCGCATAATTAAAACTCTTGATGATTGCCGGATAGGCATCTACCAATGTCCCGTCTAAATCAAAAATAATGAGTTTAATGTCTCTCATAAGTAAAGTTATCCCGCACCCAGCAAACATAATAACACTTAGATTAGAGTGCTGGGTGCGGGATTAAATTCGCAGACGCCCCGCCTGCGGCGGGGCTACAATTTATGTCGTCCTTTCAGGACTTCCATAAATTGTCTGCTTATTTAAAAAATAAGGCAGGATTTTCGCCTGCCTTTTTAAATCCTAATGGCTTAAGAATTAAACTGCCCTTCTATTGCTCTTCGCTGGGAGCCAGAACTTCTGGGCCTGTCCCGGCTGGTAAGCTCTCTAACGCCTCTGGCTTTTCTACGCCGATAGTCTTAGCGATATTTTTTCCCTCCGCCGTGACTATATAATCAATACTTAAGGTATCCTGCGGCTTGATTTCCTCCAAAGACTTAGCATTCTCATAAATAGTCTTATCATCTACAACCACGCTCATTTCTTTCTCGTTATCGGTTTCATAATCCATATATTTTACCAGAATTTCTTTATTCTCAAGGCTCACCGAAACTACCTCACCCCATACCCACTGGATATCTGTTTCAGTGGCAAGCGATTCCTGGGCGGGGGCGGTGTTGGTTTCCTGGGCAAAAACTAAACCCGAAATCAAAATTAAAGAAGCCAATAATAACAAAAACCTTATCTTTTTCATCTCACGCCTCCCTTAATTTGAAATAATCTATCACAATTTGGCTGCCTTGTCAAGCAGAGATGTCCACCTTAATGATAAATGGGCAAAACTACCAAGGCCAGCCAAATAACCGCCGTAGTGACTACGCCCACGACTAAACCCACCCAAAACCAGCGGAAAAATGTCACGCGGATCTTTCGTTCTTTTTCTAGAATCCCTAATGCCACGATATTCGCCGTTGAGCCAACCAGGGTAATGTTTCCTCCCAGACAGCCGCCAAAAAGCAAAGCCCACCATAAAGGCTGGAGGTTTAAATTTAAGGTCTGAAATCCCTGAATAATTGGGATGAATGCCGCTACCAAGACCACGTTATCCAATATACTTGAACCGATAGCGCTTAACCAAAGCACGACGGCAGTCAAAATATGGGGATTGTTACCCGTTGCCCCGACAATCCTTTTGGCCAAAACATCAGTTGCGCCGGTATATTTCAGTGTCCCTGCCTGAGCGAAAAGCAAAAGAAAGAAAAGCAAGGTCCACCATTCTACATCTTTCTCAATAAATTCACGTGCCTTGGTATGCTTCCAAATCATAATCAATGCTGCAGTAACTAACGGCACGACTAAGAGGACTGTGTTTGGCTCTAATTTCCAAAATATATCCAAGCGGTGAGAAAAGGCCAAAGCTAAAAGTGTCAAAGCAAAGATACTCAAGGCTTTCTTGGTAGACTTTTCCGCAGGAACAGAAATTAACTTAATCAGCATTTCATTGGAACCCAGTTCTTTAATCTGTTGGTCTAATTTTTGTAATGATTTTTTATACCAAACCAAAACTACGGCTATTGTGGCCAAAAGACAAATCACTGCCAAGGGGAATGCCTTTAAGATAAAATCTTCAAAGGTAAGACCAGACTTAGTGGCAATTAATATGCCAATGGGATTACCCAGCACTGTCCCTGCCGAGCCGATATTAGTAGCCAAGACCGAAATGATTATGTAGGGGACAGGGTCAACTTCAAAATAATCGCAGATCTCCAATACCGCGGCTACGATAAATATTATGGAGGTCACCTCATCTACGGCGCAGGCCAGGAGCATGGAGATTAATGAAACTACAAAAACAAATTTTTTGGCAGTAAGATTTTTCACGCGGATAATCAAACTCACAATCCAGGCAAAGAATCCCTCCTCCTTAAGCAAGCCGATGATTACCATCATCCCGACTAAAAATAAAATTATTTCTAAAGAAGAATATTTAATCAGGTGCTCTAAGTCAATGGTGCGGCTGGCTAATAAAACTGCGGTGCCCAGAAAGGCAAAACTCAAGCGGAATTCCCAGAAAAACAAGGTTCCTAATATAGAAACGGAAAATATGCCTATCGCGCGTGCCTGAAAAGCGTTTAAACCGATTCTCATGCTTAACAAAACCAATCCTAACGATATAGCAATAAGAAAAATAAATTTTTTTAACATTTTAAATCTTTAGCGGTATTTCTGCTTCGCAAGCAAAGGCCTTTAAGACATCGCACCTGGCGACTATCCCAGCTACCTTGCCAGATTTGTCTAAGACCGGGGCCCTGCGGACCTTCTGGGTCAACATAATTCTGGCTACTTCAGATAAAGTAGTCTCTTCGCTCGTGGTTACTACATCTTTACGCATCAGCTGCACCACTTTTATTTTATCTAATTCCATAAATTTTTTCTTGGTAGATTTAGGATTTTCTTCATAGATAAATCTTCCTACCTTTTCGATATAACTGGGTAATATATACGATAGGACATCTTTTTCCGTAAACATTCCCACAAGTTTTCCCTGCGCATCAATTACTGGCAGGCCGCTAATCTGCATTTTAAATAAAAGGGTTAAGGCAGCGGTAACATTATCTTCTGGGTTAAGACTAATTACATCTTTAGTCATGATTTCCTTTACCTTCATTTATGTCTCCTTTGCTTAAGAAAAAATCTCCTTCTAGAAAATCTCTTTTAGGCGGGGTTTTAATTTCCAAAAAAGGGCGGTAGCGAATAATGCCTTAAATAAATCTCCGGGAAGAAAGGGAAGAAAACCGATAAGTAATAATTTTGCCAAATGATACCCAAAAATAAATTTAAGCCAGACCACGCCAGAGAAAAGAAGGATTAAATCGCCGATACAGAATAAAGTCAGAGTCAAGAAAAAATTATCTCGGCTGTATTTTATAAACTTACCGATAAATAAACTGGCTAAGACAAAGCCCCAAAGATAACCCGCAGTCGGGCCAAAAAGATACAGCGGCCCGCTTCCGGCGCCGGTAAATATAGGTAATCCCAAGATACCTAATAATATATAACTCAACTGAGTAACTACGCCCAGACTACTTCCTAAAAAGGCAGCGGATAATAAAACAAATAATGTCTGCAGGGTAATGGGCACCGGCGTAAAAGGAAGCCTGATGCGCACAAAGGCGCCTAAACTGGTCAGGATCACCATTACCACCACGCCGATAAAACGGCATAATGCCTTATGGGAAACTATTTCCCTGCTTAATAATACCTCCATGGTTAACTTCACCCCTTATAATATTTGAGAGTGCTTCGTCGCCTGCGGCTCCTCGCAATGAGGGGTGTGCATTATGCACACCCCTCATCTAAATATAAATGAACAGCAGTGATTCTACTCTTTGGCGATGGCGAGAGTAATTACGCCCGCTAAGAGCAAAAATAGCCCGATGCAGCCCTTTATCACGAGCAGTAGGTCTGGCCACCAGCGGATCAGCGCTACAGCACCTAAGGCTAAAAACACCAAGCCTAAAATCACCTTAAAAATAGTTCCCATAATTTTC
>JACRHO010000023.1 GCA_016212045.1 Candidatus Omnitrophota bacterium
ATAATTGGCTGAAAGATTTTACCGAGATTAAGATCCCGGCGAAAGAATTGGCGGATAAGCTGACTATGGCCGGCCTGGAAGTAACTTCCCTGGAGCGAAAGCAGGCAGATTTTGTCTTTGAGATAGAAATCACCTCTAATCGTCCAGATTGGTTAAGTGTGGCAGGAATTGCAAGGGAAGTGGCAGCCATAACAAAATCAAAAATCAAAAATCAAAAATCAAAATTACAATGTAAAATTTAAAATTTTTGAATTTTGGTTTGTCATTTTGATATTTGCATTTTGCATTTTGAATTTCTTTGGTTGCGCTACTCTGCCGACAGTTATGCCCACCAGGCCTGAAGGCATCCCGGGAATCTATCACCGCGTAGAAAGGGGCCAGACCCTTTGGAGAATCTCAAAGTTATATAATCTAGACCTGGAGGAACTGGCTGCGATTAACCGTATATCCGATGCCACAAAAATAGAAGTAGGCCAGCTTATTTTTATCCCCCATCGTCAAAAGCAAGCGGCGCCGACTAAGAATGCTCAATTTGAGGATTTTATCTGGCCATTAAGGGGCAGGGTGATTACGGCCTTTGGCTATAGCCTGAACAATATGGTCAATAAAGGGTTAAATATACAAGCCGAACCAATGCAGGAGATAGTTGCGGCGCGCAGCGGCCAGGTCGTCTTCTACTCCGATGACTTTGCGGGTTATGGTAAAACAGTAATTATTGACCACGGAGACGGATTTTCTACTGTCTATGCCAGAAATAAAGAGGTCTTTGTCAAGATCGGAGATAGAATAGAAAAGGGCAGGGCAATTGCCAGGGCTGGTTCCACTAACAAGGATAAAAATGTCTACCTTCATTTTGAAATAAGAAATGGGTACCTGGCACAAAATCCTTATTTTTATCTGCCATGAGTAAAGATAATTTTTTTGGACGAAATAATTATCTTGCTATTTTAGAGAAACGCATCACTGACTTAAAAGAGGGCTACCGCCAGAATCTCGCTATTATCGGCGATGAGTTGGTCGGGAAGACCTCGCTTATATTTAAATTTTTAGATAAATTCCATGACAAACAGATTATTATTTTATATTTAGAAACCCGGCCCGAATCCCTTGAGACGTTTGCCAGAAGATTTATGGGCGCATTGCTCTATAACTTTCTCATCAATAGCGGAACTCCATTAAGAGAAGACCTGGGTTTCTTGATGGATAGGTCTAAAAAATATATACCCAAGACAGTAGAAAAAATAGAGTCAATTTTAATAGAACTACAAAAAAGAAAAAGAAACAATATCTTCACGCAACTTTTATCTCTCTGTGACGCCATTAATCAAGAGACAGGGAAATCTTGCGTAGTTATACTTGACGAATTTCAGAATCTAGAGGCAGTCGGCAATAAAGGTCTTTACCGAGAATGGTCTAAGCTATTAATCCTGCAGAAAAAGACGCTTTATATCATCATCAGTTCCCTAAAATTTAAGACTAAGGTTCTACTCTCCAAGGATTTGTCTTTATTATTCGGTAACTTCCAGACGCTGGCTATTGAGCCCTTTGATGTACGCACCAGCCACAGCTATCTGGATTATCGTTTAGACAAAACCAATATTGAAAAGGGTTATAAAGATTTTATTATCCATTTTACCGGCGGCTATCCTTTTTACCTGAAAGTAATATCTGATGCCTTATTAACTTTGGAAAAGAAGGACCTGGTTGATATAATCGAGGGCTTGCTCTTTGAACCAGCAGGAATATTAAACCAGAGGTTCTCTAATTATATTAAACGCTTTTTGGATTCCCCGCATAGCCAGGATTATATCTCCTTATTGCATGCCATTGCCAGCGGCCAGAATAAAATTAAAGATATTGCCCACATCTTACGTAAGCCGGTTAAGGAAATAAACATAAGAATAAATCGCCTTTTAGAGTTAGATACCTTGATGCGCTGCGGCGATTTATTCAAAATTAATGACCGCCTCTTTAGTTTCTGGCTAAAGTTTGTCTATCAGGAAAAAATCAATTCCCTCACCTTCGATGCTAAAAACCAGAAGGCAGTCTTCAGGGAGAATATCAATGGCCTGATTAATGATTTTCTCTTAAAATCTAAAGAGCCCATTGCAGAAAGGATAACTGAATTACTGCGTCTCTTCCAAGATGAGTCTGTCCGTCTGCAAAGTAAGAGGCTACGGCTTGACCATTTAAGAGAGATAAAGCCATTAGAGTTTAATTATCACGGTCTAAAAGATGGCCTGCTTGGCCGCTCCAACGACAGCCTCTGGATCATGGGGTTTAAGTATGACCTGCTCACCGAAGAAGATATCTCTGAGTTTGCCAAAGAATGCAAAAAATACCGTCATAAGGCGCAAAAGAAGATTATTATTGCCTTGCAGGACATTGATACCAATGCCAGCCTCAGGGCGCTGGAAGAAAAAATTTTGACCTGGGACCTGAATAACCTGAATCAAATCCTGGATTTATTCTATCAACCCCGGGTGATAGTATAATATGAAAATCGGTGTAATTTCAGATACGCATATTCCGACAGCTGCCAAAGAATTGCCGCAAGAAATTCTTCTTGCCTTAAAGGGAGTGGATTTGATTATCCATGCCGGCGACCTGGTAGAATTATCGGTCCTGGAGCAATTAAAAGCCCTATCTGTTAATGTAAAAGCAGTTTATGGCAATATGGACTCTGCGCAGGTAAAAAAGGTGCTGCCGGAAAAAGAGGTCTTTAAAACTGGCAATTTTAAAATTGGCCTGATGCACGGATACGGCCATCCTAATAACCTGATGGATTTGATACCGCAGGCCTTTAAAAACGATAGCGTAGACTTAATTATCTTCGGGCACTCGCACCAGGCCTTAAACGAAAGAAAAGATAATATGCTCTACTTTAATCCTGGCAGCCCGACGGATAAAATATTCGCTCCTTATAATTCGTACGGGATAATAGAAATTAATGATAAAATAGAAGCGAGGATTATTAGAATATAAGCCGATGGATAGATTGTGGGCTCCCTGGAGAGTTAAATATATAAGAAATAAAAAAAGGAAAAAATGTATATTTTGCTGCGGCGCCAAGTCTGCGCAGAAAAACTATGTTGTCTTTAAGAATAGATATTCCTTCTCTATGTTGAATATCTTTCCCTATAACAACGGGCATCTGATGGTTTCACCAAAGAGACACGTCAAAGAACTGGCGCTATTAAAAAAGGTGGAGGTGTTGGATTTATTTGAAACGCTAAGTGTGACAAAAAAACTTCTGGACAAAGTCCTTAAGCCCGACGGATACAATATAGGCATTAATTTAGGCGAATCAAGCGGCGCGGGTATCGCCGGCCACCTGCATATACATATCGTTTGCCGCTGGAGAGGCGATACAAATTTTATGCCGATTCTCGCCAATACCAAGGTAATTTCGCAATCATTAGCAGAATTATACCAGCAGTTAAAAAATGCTCGATCAGGCAGAAATTAAAAAATTTGAGGATATAATCTTGGCGCCTTATGCGACAAAAAGTTACGAAAGCCGTGGCCGCCTGCATAAAGAAAAGGAGCACCCCTACAGGTCAGCCTATCAACGCGACCGGGATAGAATTATTCATTCTGCGGCGTTCAGAAGGCTGGAATATAAAACCCAGGTATTTGTAAATCATGAGGGAGATTATTACCGCACCCGGCTGACCCATACCTTAGAGGTCGCTCAAATTGCCAGAACCATTGGCAGCGCCTTAAGGTTAAATGTTGACCTCATTGAGGCAATTGCCCTGGCCCATGATTTAGGGCATACCCCTTTTGGGCATTCTGGCGAAGACGCCCTGAATGAACTGATGCTTAAGTTTGGAGGTTTTAATCATAACCTGCAGAGTTTACGCGTGGTGGATGTGCTAGAAGAAAGATACCCGGATTTTCCCGGCCTTAATCTGACCTGGGAGGTCAGGGAAGGAATAGTAAAACACTCCTCCAGTTTTGACCGGCAGCCTAAAGTCAGGGAATTTTCTTCGTCGGAAGAGCCTTCTTTGGAAACCCAGGCAGTAGATATCGCGGTTGAGACTGCCTATGATAATCATGTTATTCACGACGGCCTGACTTCAGGATTGCTCAAAGAATCGGATTTAGAAAAATTGCCGCTCTGGCATAATATATCTTCGCAAATTTTCCGAAAATATGCTAAAATAGAAGAGGAGAAGAGAAAGTACCTAATTATCCGTTCCCTGATTGACCGGCAGGTCACTGACTTAATCCAAGAGTCGCAAGAGGAGATAGCGCAGGCAAAACTAAAAAACCCCGCTGACGTAAAGAAATTAGGAAAGAAAGTTATTGTTTTTAGTAAAAATATGCGGGGCTTAAGAAATCCCCTGCGTAGATTTCTCGTTGAGAAACTTTATCAGCATTACCGCGTAGTCAGGATGAGCGAGAAGGCCAAACGCTTCATCCAGGAATTATTTAAGGTTTATATAAGCCGGCCGCAGGGCCTGCCGCCCAGTGTGCAAAAAAGAATCCCTCAAGATGGCCTGCGCAGGGCAGTCTGCGATTATATCGCCGGAATGACCGATAGGTATGCCTTAGATGAATACAAAAAATTATTTAACCCCTACGAAAAGGTATAAGGTATTAATCTCATCAGTGCACAGCATTTACCGGCTGGTTAACTCCACCTTTGAATTAAATGACCTGATTAACCGCTTGAGCCGCCTGCTCTGCCAGATACTCAATGCGCATTCCTGCACGATTTTATTATTAGACCCGACAAAAAAATATTCCATCTTAAAATGCCTGCTGAGCCAGAGAAAAAGCTGCCTCATAGATAAGAAGATAAAGATTGTTAATAGCGTAGAAAAAAGAATTATAAAAAATGCTACCTCCGTAAGGGGAAAGGATACTTTGGGCATACCGCTGGTGAGCGAAGATATCATCGGCGTGATTATTATAAAGCGTAATAAAGGGACTGCGTCTTTTGAAAAATTTGACCAGGCACTCTTAATCACCCTCGCCGAACAGGCAGTAATTGGGATAAAAAACCTGCAGCTTTATGAAGAACAGCAAAAATTGGTCCTGGGGAGCATAAAATCGCTGGTCATCCTCTTAGATACCCGCATACCCCGGGAATATACCCATTCGCCTTACTTTAGCCGCCTGGTTTCTGCTATCGCAGAACAAGTGCATCTGGATGAAAAACAGATTGAGAGTCTAAAATATGCCAGTCTCCTGCACGATGCCGGAAAAATTGATATCCCGATAGAAATCCTGACCAAGACCACTAAGTTGACGCCGAGGGAATTTAAGATTATCAGGCGCCATCCGCTGAAAGGGGCCAAGATGCTTCGGTACCTGCAGATCTTAAAACCAGTGGTGCCGATAATTATGCACCATCATGAAAAATATAATGGCACGGGTTACCCCTCTCGGCTAAAAAAGCGCCAGATCCCAGAAGGCGCCCGCATCATGGCTGTGGCCGATGCCTTTGAGGCAATGGTCTACGGCAGGCCTTACCGCGAAAGGATGGATATTACCTCGGCAATAAAAGAGATTAAAAGAAAAAGCGGCACCCAATTTGACCCCCGGATTGTGGAGGCGTTCTTAAAGGTAATCAAAAAAATAAATACAAAAAAATACTTGTCCCGTTAGAAATTCTGGTTTAAAATATAAGGGTATTTCTCACGGGACTTGAAAAAAATAAATAACTATATATCATTATGGGTATGAAAGAAAGTGCTTCTCAGTTAGAATTGTTTTCAACTGCAGCGGCTACGAGCGAAATAAGGGCGCAACTGCCGAGTACTTTACGGGGTTTCATCAGGGGATATGAAAAAACATTAATCTTAGCTATTGCCTTTATAGTCATCAGTATAATCTCATTTTCTTTAGGGGTAGAGAAGGGCAAGAACCTGGTCAGCCTAAAAAAGACTAACTCTCAATTTGATACCGCGGAAGAAAAGCAAGTCCAGCCCAAAGAAGAAAAAAATATCTTAGAGAATTACACCGTGCAACTAGCCAGCTACAAAGGTAAGGTCTCGGTGCAGAGAGAGGCGGATAGATTAAAGAAAAAAGGATTTTCGCCTTTAGTTTTGAATAAAGGCCAATATTTAGTTTTATGTGTGGGAAATTTTTCGGATAAACAAAAGGCAGAAACAGTGTTATCCGAATTCAGAAAGCGCTACCCTGACTGTCGCATAAGGAGGCTATAGAGCTATGTCCATACATCCATCTTTGAGTTCTTCGGAAAAAGACAAAAAAGCAAGGTCGGTTCTGAAACGCACCGAGCGCCTAAGATCCATGCTGCAAAAAGGGGAATGGAAAGAAGGAGATAAGGTCTACGGGCTCCCTAAAATCAAAACCGTAAGGATTAAGATTAAGAAAGAAAAAATAAAGGAAGCAACAGAAGCCATTGCTGGCGTGGAAGGCGCTGCACCTGCCGCTGCCCCGGAAACCCAGGCAGAAACCCCAAGCAAAACCCCTGCTCCTCGTGGTCAAGAAAAACCAGAGAAGAAATAATATCTTAATATTATTGGCCCTGATTGCGGTTTTCTTATCCGCACAAGAAGCATTAGGCCGAGAAAATTACCCGTTTAGCGGCCAGGTCAACTCAGACGAGATAAATATCCGCTCTGACTCTACGATAAGTTCGGCGGTAATCTGTCAACTGAATAAGGGCGAGGAAGTGGCGGTGGTCTCTCGTGCTTACGGCTGGTATAAAATAAATCTGCCTAAAAAAGCCCCAGCCTTTATCAAGGCCAATCTCATTACGCTTATTGATGAGAAAACTGCCAAAGTCAGCCGGACAAATGTAAATATAAGGCTCAAACCCGAGGAATCATCCCCGGTCATCGGCCAGGCGGACTTGGATGAAATCATCAATATTTTAGAGAAGGTAGGCGGCTGGTACAAAATAGAACCGCTCAAGAATAGTTTTGGCTGGATATACAGTAAATTTGTAGATAAAAAGGTAATCAAGCGCCAGATTATTTCAAAATGAGTATAGCCGGATTTTTAGTGACTTTTGGATTTTTGATTGTCGCGATGGTGGTTCATGAGTTTGCCCACGGTTGGGTCGCCTATAAATTAGGGGATACCACGGCAAAATATTCCGGGAGGCTCACCCTGAATCCCCTGGCGCACATTGACCCTATCTGGACACTACTAGTTCCTTTCTCGCTTTTTCTATTTAGCGGCGGCCAGTTTGTGTTTGGGATGGCAAAGCCAGTGCCGATAAACTACTGGGCCTTTAAAAATCCCAAAAGGGATATTCTGTTGGTGGGCTCAAGCGGCCCTTTGGCCAACTTTATTTTCGCCTTTATCTTAAGCCTCATCTTGAGAATCTCTGCGCCATCCCTATTATTAAGTTTTATTCTCGGGAAACTGATTTTTATTAACGTCCTATTGGGGGTCTTTAATCTTATCCCTGTGCCGCCCTTAGATGGCTCGCGCGTCGTATCCGGACTATTACCTAATAACCTAAGTTATGCCTACGCCCAGATTGAGCCATATGGCTTTATCATCCTTATCCTGCTCATCTGGCTGGGGCTGCTGGATTATATTATTCGTCCTATTTTAATATTTATATTGAGATTACTTGGGGTCTCCTAAGATGAAAATTATCAAGCTCAATCTAAAGAACCGTTCATACAAGATAGTGGTGGGCAGTAATATCTTGGAGGCATTAGGTCGATACATAGTTAAATTAAATATCGGAAAAGATGCCTATATAATTACGAATGCCGCGATAAAAAATAGGTATGGCGCCAGATTAAATAAAACGCTAAAAAATGCGGCATTCAAAGTAAAATTTCGCCTCATCCCGGATACAGAGAAAAGTAAGTCTATAGAGATAGCCTCTGCGTTAATGAAGGATTTAGCCTCTTATGATAAAAAACGGCGGATTTTTATCCTCGCCTTTGGCGGCGGGGTAGTCGGAGATTTAAGCGGCTTTGTCGCCTCTATTTATAAACGGGGCATTCCTTATCTACAGGTTCCCACCACGCTCTTGGCGCAGGTAGATTCTAGCGTTGGCGGAAAGACAGCCATTGATTTAATCTGGGGCAAGAATCTGGTCGGCGCATTTTATCAGCCGCGCCTGGTTTATAGCGACGTAAATATCCTGAAGACGCTAAGCCAGAGGCAATTACAGGCTGGCTTAAGCGAGGTAATAAAATATGGAATTATTAAAGACCCGGATTTATTTAATTATTTAGAAAGAAATCTAAAAAGTATCTTTAACCTTAAAACCGCGGCCTTAGAATTTGTGGTGGCGCGCTCTATTGCCATTAAGGCCAAGATTGTGGAGCAGGATGAAAAAGAGGAGAAGAAAATCCGCACCATTTTAAACTTCGGACATACCTTAGGGCATGCCATTGAGGCAGCCTCTAGTTACACATCCTACAACCACGGCGAGGCCATTGCCCTGGGAATGCTTCTGGCCGCTGACTTAAGCCAACAATTAGGCCTAATAGATAAGGAGGTATCCCTGCGCATAGAAAACCTGATTGAGGCAGCAGGCCTGCCCACCAAGATTAAGAGAATATCCCTTCCCAGTATAATAGAGGCCTATTATCATGATAAAAAATTTATTGGCGCCAAGAACAGGTTTGTCTTACTCAAAGGGATTGGCAGGACAAAAATAGTAGAGGATATCCCGCTTAAGATAATAAAGAAAGTTTTAAAGGAAAGGATTGTTTGATTTACCGACGGGTAGAAAGTTTGATGTTTTCTTCCTCAGAAGCAAGTTCCACCTCATCAGAAGTTATCCGCACCACCTTTGCCCCTTCAATCGTATCGCCTTCCCTGACAATCTGATTATTTATCAAGGCATAAACCTGCTCATTAGAAAAGAAAATCCCGTTTAATACTAATTTTTCCTTGAGATCTTCTTTTTCTGCGGCAACTACCGGTAGAGTTTCAGGAGCAGGGATAAGGGTAGCCTCTGGCGTGGTTTCAGAGGTTTGATTCACCACCTGCTGCACTGGTAGCGATTGGGAAGGTAAGGGATTGACTGTACTATTAGTAGGTGCAGCCCGGCGAAAAAAAATAAAGAGAGTATTCGCGACAAAAAAGACCAGGCTTGCTAAAAGTATATATATTAAGTAGGGTTTGGGCTTGACTTTTTTAACCTTTGCCCCTGGCTCTAGACTTGGCCCTGCGGCTTCCTTCAGGGAAAACTCAACTTTTTTTAAGGCATCGTAGATAATACTCATCTCTAGTTTTTCGGAAAATAACTGCTCAGTTCATCCAGGCATCTACTGATAATGCCGGCATCAATACAATCGGTCTCATCTACGTAGCCTGCCAAAAGCGCGCGGTCGCAGATAATATTAATCAGGCGGGGTATACCAGAGGAAAAATCAGTGATGACCTGCAGGGCATCTGCGGTAAATTTTATTCTCTCCTGTAGGCTGCCGGCAATACGCAGGCGGTGGCGGATATAGTTCGCTACCTCATCGCTATCTAAGGCGCTAATATGGTATTTCACCATAATCCTCTGCTGCAGTTGACGCAGTTCGT
This sequence comes from Candidatus Omnitrophota bacterium, assembly GCA_016212045.1. GTDB lineage: Bacteria > Omnitrophota > Gorgyraeia > Gygaellales > Profunditerraquicolaceae > JACRHO01. The sequence continues at coordinate 9,490 of JACRHO010000023.1, forward strand.
AGAGGTTTAATTTCTGATTTAGTTCCGGCTGGCCCACCAGGACAATCTGCAGAAGTTTAAATTTTTCAGTTTCTAAATTAGAAAGCAGGCGCACCTGCTCTAACTGGCGCGGGGTTAAATTCTGCGCCTCATCAATAATCAAAACTGCATTATTGCCGCTTTCAGCTTCGCTTAATAAAAATTTATTTAACTCCCAGACAAACGACAGCCTGATTTTATCCCTTACGCTAATGCCGAAATCCTTTAAGATGGCCTCTAACAATTGGGCATCAGAAAAATAAGGGTTAAGCAGAAATGCGGTCTTGGTATTCTGGCCTAACTGGTTAAGGAAGAAGCGGCAGAGGGTGGTCTTGCCAGTGCCTATCTCTCCAGTAATCACCACTATGCCTTTTCTCTGGGCTACGCCATAGAGAAGATGCGAGAGGGCTTCTTGGTGTTTTTTGCTGGAGAAAAAGAAGGCCGGGTCAGAGGTGACATTGAAGGGTCTTTCTTTCAGGCCATAAAATTTGCAATACATATTAAATGAGCAGACAATTTATGGAAGTCCTGTAAGGACGACATAAATTGTAGCCGCCACAGGCGGCGTCTGCGAATTTAACCCTTGACATTTTTTGAGTTTAGGATTAGCTGCGATATCAATCTATATTTCAAAAAATGTCAAGGGTAAGTTCGCGCATATAAGTTATGTCGCTCATTTCTAGTATAGGGCTCCATAACTTATGCGCTCACTTATTATAGCAAAATTCTTGATTTTTTTAAGCATTTTTTATTGAATTTAAGACTAAATATAGTATAATTATAAGTGAGGTAATGATGCGACGATGGTAGCCAGAATTGAAGAGAAGAGGCGCTTTCCCCGGATAAAGATAGAAGTGCCCCTACGTTACCAAATTAGAGGCATACCCGAGATGCATCATACCATCGCCAATAACCTAAGCGTTGGGGGCCTGGGTTTTTTTAGCGAGCAATTTATCGCCTCTTCGGCGATATTGATGTTAGAAGTGAATATACTATCCAGGATGCTGAATCTTATCGGCAGAGTCGCCTGGGCAAGTCCCTTGTCACACAGCAATAATTACTGTATGGGGATAGAATTTTTAGAATTAGGCACACGGGAAAAAGAATATATCCAAGATTATATAGGTGTACAACAAGCTAAATTATAAGAGAGGTTAAAATGGCTGAACAAGAAACAAAAACCGCTACCGCTGAAGTAAAACCTGCTACACCACAAGCAAAACCAGAGTTGCCCAAAGCAGAAGAACAAACAAACTGCCTGGCCTGTAATAAGCCATTAAAGAAAATAAAACGTTATTACCGCGACGGCAAGTATTACTGCGCTAAGAAATGCTGGCGTAATTTTATAAATAAACCCCGTTAGAGAATTTTGTTCTCTAAATCTAGAGGATTTCTCTAACGGGGTAAATCTAAAGAAGCTAAACCTCATTAGAAAAGACAAGCCTTGTTATAAATAGGATTTCTAACGTGGTAAGGGGGCATAAAAATGGCAAAGACACCAAAAACAGAAAGAAGGCAACACCCGCGCGTAGAACAAAAACTTCCGGTAAAAATTGCGGCTAATGGCTATGACTTTTCCACTACCACCAAAAACATCAGTTGCGTTGGCGCTTACTGCCGGGTAGCTAAATACATCCCGCCGTTTACCAAGATTACCGTGCGGCTCAGGCTCCCTGTAAGAACCGAAAATAGGCAAAATAACTATGCCGTGCAATGCCAGGGCGTAGTAGTAAGGACCGAAGACGAAATAACCGGCGGATTTAATATAGCAATATTCTTTAACCGCATCAGAGATGAAGAGCGTCAGAAAATATCCAGATACATAAATCAATTCTCTCCTGCATACCAAATAACCGCTTAAGAATTGTCCCAAAGACACTCTCCGCATGGGCCAAGCCAAAAAACACCAACCAGTCAAATTAATCATCGGTTTTATATTTAGAGAGGAATCTGTAATGAGCAAGGTAGAGGCCCTTTTAAAAAGATATTTCGGCAAAATAGATTTTGCAAGCGAAAGCCTTTCCTTCGCCCATACTAATTATTACACGCCTGAGTTTGGCGGGAGCCTGAAAAAAAAGTTTATCAGTTTCCAGAAATTAGTATTGCCAGAAAGGTTGTCCGTAATAAAAAGGATTACCAATAGTATTGAAAAGAAATTCTCTTCCCAAGGACAGCGCTTAATCAACCTTGACCCCGGCTATCTGGACCTGGGGAAACTAGTGCTGGCTTCTACTAAGGACTATAAACACCGTATATATTTAAACAAGGGTATCTACGCAGAAATAACTCTTTATTACGAGAAGAATACTTTTAAGCCCTGGGATTGGACCTACCCTGATTACCGCACCCCCGAATATATAAATATATTTAATCGGATCAGAGAAATATATGCGCAGCAGATTAAGGATAAATAATTTTCTACTGATAGCTTTATTATTTTTAGTGGCTGGCTGCGCCACTATCTATAATCCAGCTACCCAAAGAAACGAGTTAATCTTAATTGATACTGCCAGCGAAATTTCTCTGGGCCGGGATATGGATAGACAAATGCAGCGAAAGATTAAGGTCTCGGCAGACCTGCAATTACAGACCAGATTAAACACTATCGGCTATAAGCTAGCGGCAAGTTCTGACCGGCAGGACCTGCTTTATTATTTTCGGGTGGCAAATGACGAAGAGCTCAATGCCTTTGCCCTTCCTGGAGGTTTTGTTTATGTCAATAGCGGCCTGATGCAACGTGCCACTGATGATGAGTTAGCTAGTGTGCTCGCACATGAAATCGGCCATATCGCTGCCAGGCATAGTGTAAAAAAATTGCAGGCGGCCATGGGTTATAACATTTTGATCAACCTCGCTTTAGGGATAAGCGGCAATGCCTCGTTAGGAAGGGCAATGGATATAGTTTTTAACTTAGTAAATTTGGGTTACAGCCGCCAGGATGAATTTCTTGCCGATAGACTGGCAGTAAAATACAGCAAAAAGGCAGGCTTTGACCCTTATGGCATGGTGACCTTCTTTAAAAAATTAGCAGAAGAACAGAGGAGAAAGGGGCCTAGCTTTAGGATCGTTTTCTTAAGTTCCCACCCGCCGATTGAAGAAAGAATAAAAAACGTAGAAAAAGAGATTATCCATGTATCCAGCATACCTCAAACTTCACCAGAACGGAAAGTTAACCACGATAATTGAAGAGTCCTGGCGTATACTAAAATCCTGCACTCTCTGCCCGCGCCGCTGCCAGGTAAATCGTTTAAAAAATGAACTAGGGTTTTGTCGCACTGGCCTAAACCCTAAGGTCTGCAGTTTTATGCTGCATCACGGCGAAGAACCCGCTATCTCAGGTAAACAGGGCTCAGGAACGATATTTTTTTCCGGCTGCAATATGGCCTGTATCTACTGCCAGAATTACGAATTCAGTCAACAGGATGAGGGCAGCGAAGTTAATCTTGAAGAGTTAGCCTATTTTATGCTCCAACTGCAGGAGATGGGGGCGCATAACATCAATCTGGTAACGCCTACGCATATAATGCCGCAGATCCTAAAAGGTCTGCAGATCGCCATAACTAAAGGGTTAAAAATCCCCCTCGTTTATAATACCGGGGGTTACGAATTGCCAGAAATCATAAAATTACTTACTGGCATAGTGGATATTTATCTTCCGGATATGCGCTATGCCGACCCTGAGATGGCCAAGAAATATTCCTCGGCGCCAGATTACCCTAAATATAACCAAGCATCAGTAAAAGAAATGCAGCGTCAGGTCGGCGTTGCCCAGATAGATAGCCAGGGCATCATAAAAAGAGGACTGGTCATCAGGCACCTGGTCTTACCAGGGGGTATCTCGGGCACAGAAAAAATTATGCAATTTATTGCCAGAGAAATTTCTCCGGATACCTATATCAGTCTGATGAGCCAGTATTTCCCCTGTTATCAGGCAGGGCAATTTAATGAGATTAACCGACGCATCAGTGCGCAAGAGTACCTGTCTGGGCAAAAGGCAATGGAAACATATGGCCTGCATAATGGCTGGGTGCAAGATGAATACGGTATGGATAGATATGCCGGGATAAATATAAAACCCAGCATCAAAAATGACGCCTAAAAATTTACCAGAATTATTAAACCAGAGCGCTGCGCGATATCCAAAACAAACCGCCATTGTCTTCGGTCAGAAAAAAATCAATTATAAAACCCTTGAGGAAATAACTAACCAGATTGCCTGTGGTCTGATCGGGCTAGGAATCCAAAAACAAGATAAGGTAGCCCTATTCTTAGATAATTGCCCGGAATTTATCATCAGTTATTTTGCCGTGCTCAAGGCTGGCGCGGTTGTGGTGCCGATTAATTATATGTTTAAAATAGAGGAGGCAAAATTCATTCTGCAGGATAGCGGGGCAATGGCTTTAATTACTTCTCGGGCCTATGTGGAAATGGCCGAAGAATTGCGCTTGAGATTAGACAGTTTAAAATATATTATCAGTACTAGTAAAACTAAAATGGATGTTTTGGATTTTCAGGGTTTAAAGAGAAATGAGACGGAATCACTAACTAAAGTATCGCCTAAACCGCATGAATTAGCAGTAATTTTATATACCTCAGGGACAACCGGCCATCCCAAAGGGGCAATGCTGACCCATTATAACCTGATTTCTAACGCTACAGACTCTGCCAATGCGATTAAGGTAACCTCCAGGGATACATTTATCTGTATCCTGCCTTTGTTTCATTCTTTTGCCGCAACCGTATGTATGAATCTGCCGTTACTGCGCGGCGCCAAAATAGTGATTATGAAATCAGTCCGGCCCTTTAAACGGGTGATCCGCGCCATCAGGAAAAATCGCGTCAGCATTTTTGTTGGCGTACCGTCTATTTATAATATCTTAAGCAATATCAAATTGCCCAGGATATTTAACAGCCCCTTAATCAAACTTTTTAATCCCCTGAAATTGTGTATCTCAGGCGCGGCGGCTTTACCAGCGGAAACATTCAAGGATTTTGAAAAGAAATTCCGCATCCCGCTGGTGGAGGGTTATGGCCTTACCGAGGCCTCTCCGGTAGTCACCTTAAATCCTTTAAAGGGCCCCAGAAAAGCCGGTTCTATAGGCATTATCTTATCAAAAAATATAGAGTTAAAAATCGTGGATGAAGGAGGTAATACTTTGTCCCCAGGAGAAATAGGGGAGCTACTGGTTAAAGGCCCTAATGTCATGCCGGGTTACTATAAACAAGAGGAGGCCAACAGAGAAACCTTAAAAAATGGCTGGCTTTATACCGGAGATATGGCCAAATTTGATCAAGATGGCTATTGTTTTATTGTAGGCAGAAAAAAAGAGATGGTCAATGTGCGTGGCTTAAATGTTTATCCGCGCGAGATAGAGGAGGTGCTTTACCAAAACCCCAAGGTAAAGGAGGCGGCAGTTATCGGTATAGCGGATGAACATACGGGAGAGGTACCCAAAGGGTTTGTGGTCTTAAAGGAAGGCGAGGCTGCTACTGAACATGAGCTTGTCCAATACCTGCGGGATAGACTTGCCCCGTATAAGATACCTAAATATATTGAATTCAGAGACAACCTGCCCAAAAATACCACCGGAAAAATTCTCAAACGCCTGCTTCTGGATGAAGAAAAAAATAAGTCATAATATTTTAAATTTTCTTAAGTTAATCTATGTAAAACTCTTTAAGATTCACGATGCCCCTCAAAAAATAGCGCTGGGTTTTGGATTGGGCGTATTTTTAGGAATTTTTCCCGGCACCGGCCCTATTGCGGCCTTATTTCTGGCTTGGCGATTAAAGATTAACCGCGCCAGTGCGCTTCTGGGAAGTCTTTTAACAAATACGTGGCTGAGTATTGTAATATTTCTATTGTCTATTAAATTCGGCTTAAGCATAACGCAGTTCAAGTGGCAAAAAATAACTCATCACTGGCTTGAATCCTTAAGAATTATTTTTCCGATTTTATTAA
>JACRHO010000025.1 GCA_016212045.1 Candidatus Omnitrophota bacterium
CGAGGAAGATATTTTTAGAATGACAAAGAGGGCAATAGATTGTTACAATAGAATTGCTCAGAGCGGCGAGCGTATTGGAGAAGCGATAGAAAGGATAGGAGTTGAAATCATAAAGAAGGAGATATTGTGACAGAAATAAAGATTAGTCAAACCTTGAATTTAAGAAACACGCCTTGCCCGATGAATTTTGTCAAGACAAAACTCAAACTTGAAGAAATGCATAGCGGCGAGGTTTTAGAGGTTCTTCTAGACGATGGAGACCCAATAACTAACGTTACCGCAAGCGTAAAAGAAGAGGGACATCAGATTTTAAAAGTTGAACAATTGAGAGAATATTGGAAATTAATTGTCAGGAAAGTATGAGGTAAATAGGATGAGTTATATTAAAGGATTAAAATGCCGGGAATGCGGCAGGCCATATCCCAAAGAGCCAATATATGTCTGCGAATATTGTTTTGGGCCTTTGGAAGTAGATTATGATTATGAGAAGATAAAAAAAGCCCTCAGCCGCCAAGAAATTGCCTCTCGGCCTAAGAACCTTTGGCGCTATCGGGAGCTTTTGCCGATTGATGGAAAACCCACGGATGGCTTAGATTCGGGTTTTACGCCTTTGATTCGCGCTAAGAATTTAGAAATGGCATTAGGCGTAAAAGAATTATATATTAAAGATGACTCGGTAAACCATCCCACGCTTTCCTTTAAAGATCGGGTGGTAGCAGTGGCACTCTCCAAGGCCAAAGAGTTTGGTTTTGATACAGTGGCCTGCGCATCAACCGGGAATTTAGCCAATTCGGTAGCTGCGCAGGCAGCTGTGGCAGGCCTAAAACGTTATATTTTTATTCCGGCGGATTTAGAATTAGGTAAGGTTATCGGGACACTCGTCTATAACCCCGTTTTAGTGGCCGTAGAAGGAAACTATGACCAGGTAAATCGTCTTTGTTCAGAGGTTGCCCTAAAATATAAATGGGCATTTGTGAATATCAATATCAGGCCTTATTATGCTGAAGGCTCAAAGACCTTTGGGTTTGAGATTGTGGAACAGTTGGGTTGGAAAACCCCAAAACATGTTATTGTGCCTTGTGCCGGCGGCTCTCTGATTACCAAGATTTATAAAGGCATAAAAGAATTTTCTAAATTAGGCCTGATTGATAAGGTTGATTCTAAAATCTACGCTGCTCAGGCAAGAGGGTGTTGCCCGATAATTACGGCAGTTAAAGATAACACGGATATTATCAAGCCGGTTAAGCCCCACACCATCGCAAAATCTTTAGCCATAGGTAACCCTGCTGATGGAGTGTATGCTGTAGAAACCGTAAAGGAATCCGGCGGTTGGGCAGAGGATGTTACAGATGATGAGATTGTTGAAGCGATAAAGTTATTGGCTGAAACCGAAGGCGTATTTACTGAGACAGCAGGTGGCGTTACTTTGGGAGTGACTAAGAAATTAATCAAGCAAGGCAGGATTCCCAAAGATGAGTCCATAGTGGTTTGTATAACCGGCAATGGCTTAAAGACTCAAGAGGTAGTAGCTGAGAGAATCGGAAGGCCTATAAAAATAAAACCAAATCTGGCTTCCTTTGAAGAAAATCTAAACCGGAGGTAAAGGATGTCAATAAAAGTAAGGATTCCTACGCCGTTACAGAAATTAACTGAAAATAAAGCCGAGGTGGAGGCAGAAGCCAAGGATATCCGGGAATTAATTGAAGATTTAGAAAGAAAATTCCCCGGGATTAAAGAGCGGCTTTGTGATGAAAAAGGAGCTTTAAGGAGGTTTATCAATATCTATGTGAACGAAGAGGATATCCGTTTTTTAGAGAAAGACAATACGCCGCTTAAAGATAAAGATGAGGTTTCTATAATTCCGGCGATTGCAGGGGGTGCGCGATGAGTTTGAGAGAAGACCAGATAGAGCGCTATAGCCGACAGATTATTCTCTCCGATATCGGCGGAAGAGGCCAAGAAAAGTTGCTTCAAGCCAAAGTTTTGGTTATCGGAGCCGGAGGCCTGGGTTCGCCTTGTGCAATATATTTGGCAAGCGCCGGTATCGGCAAACTTGGGCTTGTAGATTCAGATGCCGTAGAGTTGAATAATCTGCAGAGGCAAATCCTGCATTCTACCCAGGATGTAGGAAGGGCCAAGGTAGAATCTGCCAAGGGCAGGCTCAACCTTATAAATACAGATGTAGAAGTTATTCCCTATAGGCTTAGGCTTACTTCAGAAAATATTTTAGATATTATCAAAAACTATGATATAATTGTGGACGGCTCAGATAATTTTCCTACCCGCTATTTAGTCAATGACGCCTGCGTGCTCTCTAAAAAACCCTTATCCCACGGCGGCATATTTAGATTTGATGGCCAGGCATTGACAATTATTCCAGGTGAAAGTGCCTGTTATCGCTGTCTTTTTCCTGAACCGCCTCCGCCGGGGCTTGTGCCAAGTTGCCAGGAAGCAGGTATTTTAGGAGCAGTGGCAGGAGTAATTGGCGTAATTCAGGCCAATGAAGTGCTCAAATATATTTTAGGCATAGGTAAACTTTTGACAGGAAAACTTTTAGTTTTTAATGCCTTGGATTCAAGTTTCAGACAAGTAAAGGTTCCCCGCGACCCTAAGTGTCCGGTTTGTTCAGAGTACCCCACAATAACAAAACTTATAGACTACGAAGAATTTTGTCAGTTACGAAAAAAGGAGTAGAAAAAATGCCCAAGAAAATGGTCCATTTAGTATTTCCTCAAGAATTAATTAAGAAACCGGTGATTTATACTGTCGCCAAGAAGTATAATATTGTCCCCAATATCAGACGGGCAAAGATTACTGAGGCAATCGGAGAGGTGACTTTGGAATTAGGCGGTGAGAAAGAGAATTTAGAAAAGGCAATAAAATATTTGGAAAAAACAGGCATTAAAGTTGAACCAGTATTGGGTGATATTGTAGAATAAAGTTGTAACGGGAGGTATTGATGGCTAAGACTAAGAAGAGAATCTTTGAGTCAGTAGGAGAGAAAGAAGTAACGCGAGCGATTGTTGAAACGTTTGCCAAGCAATTTAAGGAATACGTGGAGTCAGATGTAATTATTGTGGGGGCGGGCCCTTCAGGACTTATGGCAGGAAGGGAATTAGCCAAGAAAAAAGTCAAAACCTTTATCATCGAAAGAAACAATTACTTAGGCGGCGGCTTCTGGATAGGCGGATATTTAATGAATAAAGTGACTGTGCGCGCCCCGGGCCAAGAGGTCTTAAAGGAATTAGGCATACCCTTTGAAGAATACACCAAGGGTCTTTATGTTGCCGATGGACCGCATGCCTGCTCAAAGTTGATTGCCGCTAGTTGCGATGCAGGGGTAAAATTTGCCAATATGACTATATTTGACGATTTGGTTTTACGCGAAGACAATCGAGTAGCCGGGGCAGTGGTTAACTGGACACCCGTAACCGCTTTGCCCAGAGAAATTACCTGTGTTGACCCAGTGGCACTGGAATCAAAGGTGGTAGTGGATGCTTCAGGCCATGATGCCTGCGTGGTGAGAAAATTAGAAGAAAGAGGCTTGATTAAAATGCCCGGATTTGGCGCAATGTGGGTGGAGCATTCTGAGGACTTGGTAGTGGAGCATACCAAAGAAGTACACCCAGGTTTAGTGGTTTGTGGGATGAGCACCACCACTACCTTTGGCCTTCCACGTATGGGTCCGACCTTTGGGGCGATGCTTTTATCCGGCAAGAAAGCAGGTAGTGTCATATTAGATATTCTTAAAAAGATGTGACGCAAGATATTAATATTTTCAAAGTAATATATTTATATAACGAAGGAATAAAAAAATTTGATTTCAAGACACTCAAGGATTTTCTTGAGGATAATTTTGGGAAGATTAAAGTTTATTTAATCAGATTAAAAAGCAAGGTTGTGCATACCCAAGGACTGCTCTTTGATTTAAGAGGGACAAAAAAGGCCTTTGAGGCAGGAGGATATGCGAAAGATGAAGACGCCTGCCATATTGTTTTGACGGAAAGGTTGTTTGCTACTCTTGGGCAGGATAGGCGCCCCCATATCCGCGCCAGTATCTATAGTTTTCCTTCGGTAATCTCTACCTCAGGAATAGTAGAAGGCCCGGCAAAACCCAAAGAATTTTATCTTTATAAGCAAAAGTATACGAGTATAGGCGCTTGGGATATAAAAGAGGCGGGGATAAAGAAAAAATTTAAGAGTCGTTTTATAGATTACCGAGATACACGCCTAACTGAGGTCCTTAAGGGCTACATTGCCCAGGCAATATTTTTTTATATTTTTGGTGAGCCATTCTGCCAACACAAGAATTGTCGGCTCTTTAACGCCCATTGGCAGGAAGATTTAATCCATGCCCAGATTAAGCACGGTAAATTTTGCAAAAGACACAGGAAATTTCTGACTAAAATCAAAACAGCCTGTCCTTACGGCAGGCAGGGAGGATTAAAATGAGAGAAAAAGTGGAAGCGGCATTAGAAAAAATTAGGCCGATGCTTCAGGCAGACGGCGGCAATGTGGATTTGGTAGAGGTAACCGATGACGGCGTCGTAAAACTTAAACTTACCGGTTCCTGCGGTTGCTGTCCGATGAGTCAGATGACGCTGAAAAATGGTATTGAGA
>JACRHO010000024.1 GCA_016212045.1 Candidatus Omnitrophota bacterium
ATTGATCCGGTTATAGAAATAGCCAGGAGCAAAAATATTGAGGTTTTATCCGGTATAGAGTTGAGCGCAGAATACGATGGTTTAGAGATACATATCCTGGGTTATCTTATTGATTATCAAGATAGAAGGCTACAGGAGAGGTTGGATATCTTAAAGAAAAATCGCCGCGAACGCATCTATAAAATAATAGATAAATTAAAAAGCATCAATTTGCAGTTAGATGCGCAAACGGTATTTAATCTTGCTGGCCAGGGCACGGTGGGAAGGTTACACATTGCCCGGGCAATGGTAAAGGAAGGGCTGGTGGGTTCTCAGCAGGAGGCCTTTCAGAAATATATCGGCGATAAGTCTCCTGCTTATGTCTGTAACTTTAGATTTTCTCCTTCAGAGGCAATAAAATTAATTAAAGCTGTGGGTGGTGTTCCTGTTTTGGCGCACCCGTATGCCTTGAATCGCGACGACTTAATCCCTGAATTTATAAATTCAGGTTTGATGGGTTTAGAGGCATATTATCCCGAGCATACGCGAGCAATGACTAATTTGTATTTGGCTCTGGCGGAAAAATACAATCTCTTAGTGACCGGCGGCTCAGATTGTCATGGGATGGCCAAACCAGAGGCAAAAATAGGCTCGGTTAAAATACCTTATGAATTGGTAGAAAAATTAAAAGTAGCAAAAGAAAAATTATGAAGAGAGACCGCGGATATTATATGAACTTGGCTTTGAAGTTAGCGTTAAAAGCCAAAGGAAAAACCTCGCCTAATCCAATGGTAGGGGCAATAGTTGTGAAAAATGGCCGGGTTCTGGGGAAAGGTTATCATGAAAAGGCAGGCTCACCACACGCTGAAATTATGGCCTTAGAGAATGCCGCAAGACGAGCAAAAGGCGCAACTCTTTATGTAACTTTAGAGCCCTGCGTACATTTTGGCAGAACCGGCCCTTGCGTGGATACTATTATTAAAAGCGGCATAAAAGAAGTAATTATAGGAATGCTTGACCCTAACCCCTTAAATAACGGCCGCGGCATTGAGATTCTTAAGCGGCACAAGATAAAAGTCAAGGTGGGATTTTTAGAGGACAAATTAAAAAAGCTCAATGAGGTTTTTATAAAATATATTACTAAAAGAATGCCGTATGTTACAGTTAAGGTCGGGCAATCTTTAGACGGCAAAATTGCTACGCAGAGCGGTGATTCCAAATGGATTACTTCTGACAAATCGCGGGGTTATGCCCAGCGTATTCGTTCAAGATTCGATGCGGTGATGGTCGGCGTGAATACGATTTTAAGAGATAACCCAAAATTAAATGCCTGGTTTTCTGGAAAACAGCCGATTAAAATTGTTGTGGATAGTCAATTAAGCACTCCTGATAATGCAAATATATTTTCCAAACAAGGCTCAGTAATAATTGTTACCTTGCCTACCAGGCCAGGCCAGGAAACTGAAAACAGGAAAATATTGAGTCAAAAAGCCAAGATTTTAGAAGTAAAAGAAAAAGCCGGCCAGATCAATCTGAAAGATATGCTCAAAAAACTCACCCGTTTAGAGATAACCAGTATTTTAGTAGAAGGAGGAGGTACCTTAATCGGTTCCTTATTTGATGAAGGACTGGTAGACAAAGCGCTATTTTTTATTGCGCCTAAGATTATCGGCGGAAAAGAGGCAATCAGTTCGGTGATGGGCAAAGGCATAGATAGAGTAGACAGGGCAATTAAACTAAAAGAACCCAAATTAAAACGTCTGGGTGAAGATTTGCTGGTAGAAGGTTATGTTTAGCGGAATTATTGAAGAGTTGGGTCAGGTAAAAAATATTTCTCGCCGCGCAAAGGTCGCTTTATTAGAAATTAAAGCAGACAAAGTCTTAGAAGATACCCGTATTGGCGATAGTATTTCTGTAAATGGCGCCTGCCTTACAGTAGTCAAAAAAGAGCAAGACACTTTAAGTTTCGAAGTTATGCCCGAGACTCTAAAGGTTACTAATTTAGGTATCTTAAGAATATCTGATAAGGTGAACCTTGAACGTGCCTTGAAAATTGGAGATAGATTATCCGGCCATTTTGTTACCGGGCACATTGATTGCCTCGGAATTATCCGTAAAAAAAATTATCTAAATAATAATTTATCTTTTGAGATTGCCGTGCCACCTAAATTTATGCATTGTATTCTGCCCAAAGGTTCAATCGCCGTTGATGGCATCAGTTTAACTATTGTAGATAAAAAATCCAACTCCTTCAGGGTTTATATCATTCCCCATACCCTGAAAAATACCACCTTAGCTTTTAAAGGCCCCTCCGATAAAGTCAATATTGAATTCGACCTCCTCGCCAAAAAATCATAAACCCTATCCGCTACCGCCATAAATCATTGCCAACCTTTTTAATTTTTGTTATACTAATCTGATATAGCTAACGGGGAGTGGCTCAGTTTGGCTAGAGCGCTTGCTTCGGGAGCAAGAGGTCAGCGGTTCAAATCCGCTCTCCCCGATTTAAGTTATGCAGAAACAAATTGGGTCAAATCAGGGTGAAGAAAGCCAGATGTCTTTTATTTCTTCAAAGAGCGATTGCCAGTTCCTGGAACATTTAGATTTAATTTTATGCCGAAATGTGGTAATATACTTTACAACGCCGCTACAGGAAATGGGTTACAGCAATTTTGCCCGGGTTTTAAATAAAGATGGCTTTTAGTATTGGGTAAGGTGGAATCCCTCTGGGGTTTTGCGCAAAAACATTTTGCGGCGTTTGATAATCGAGAGAGGATATATCGAAAAACGTAGCGCTGTTTTAATATTAATCAAAGTGCAATTTGGCCTTGACTAAAATGCAGCCTGCTTAATAATAGTCATAGCATGGAGAAAAGTTAAAAAAGATGAATAATCTACCCTCTGCCCTAAAGAAATATTTTTGGGATGTAGATTTTGGGAAAATTGATGCAAAAGCATATTCTCAGGATGTATTGGCAAGATTGCTTGAGTATGGCGATGAGAAGGCGATTAATTGGATAAAAAGAAATTTTACCAAACATCAGGTTGAGGATGTCCTGTTTCATTATCGCAGTGTTTCACCACAAAGCGCAAATTTTTGGGCACTTATTTTTAATATCGATAAAAGGAAGGTTCTGTGTTTACAAAAACCTTATTTGGAAATACGAAGAAGGCACTGGCCATATTAGGCAAATCGCATTTAATGGATAATGCCTATTTGGCAGGCGGCACAGCCTGCGCTTTACAAATAGGACATAGGATTTCTGTGGATTTAGATTTCTTCACTCCTGAAGAATTTGATGCCAAGGAATTAACCCGTTCACTAAGAAAGATAGGCAAGTTTGAATTAGATAAACAGAGTTGGGGGACAATCTTAGGCGTTTTAGAAAAAGTAAAATTTAGTATCTTTGTATATAGATACCCTGTTTTGTTTCCTTTTAAATCTTTATTTGATATAAATATCATTGATTTGCGAGATATCGCAGCAATGAAAATAGATGCAATTAGCACAAGGGGGATTAGGAGAGATTTTGTTGATCTTTATTTTATAGATGCCGATGCCGCCCCGATGCCAAAGATGATAAAGGAGGTAGGTTGGGCAGAAATAAAGAGATATTTCGAAAAAGAAGTCAAGAAGCTGGTGAGATGAATGAGGTTTTTGATAACCGAGAGAGGATTTATCGGAAGGCGTAAGCTATGAAGTACCCAACTGTTTTTCATCTTATTTCGACTGTTTGTAAAAAAATAAATGTTCCCTGTGTTTTAATCGGAGGATTCGCGGTGAATTATTATAAGGTAACGCGCCAGACCGCAGATGTAGACTTTTTGATTACTAAAGATGGCTATAAGGAGATATTAAGTTTATTGGAGGCAGAAGGGCTAAAAGAAGATTATACCCAAGAGGTATTTGCCAGGCTCACAACCGAGGTGCCCTATTTTATGGACCTTGACTTTATGTTTGTAGATAAAGAGACGTTAGATAAAATTATTAAAGATGGAAAAATGGTTGAGATTGCCGAACAGAAGTTTATAGTCCCTTGTTTAAACCATCTCATTGCGCTTAAACTGCACGCAATAAAACACAATCCCAAAACTAGAGAATTTAAGGATTTTTTGGATATCGCAGAATTGATTAAGGTTAATAAGGTCGATATTAAAAGCGATGAGTTTAAGGGGCTTTGTTTAAAATACGGCACAGAAGAACTCTATAACAAAATTTTAGACTGGGTTCGATAATAAGAATGGAGAAACTAAACCTTCCGATTATAAAAGGAAATATTCCGGCTGCAAAATGGTTATCTATGGATGATTATTTAAAATTTGTCAGCTTGAACTTGAAATATGCCCTGGATAGAAAAGTTATCAGAAAACAGAAGAAATCAGCCAGCGTGAATGTTTCGTTTTCACTAAGATGATTATTTTTTTGCTAAGATGCATGAAATGATAGGCGTTAAAAGAATGGCCGATGGATAGCGGGTAAAAAAAGAGTCGTGAGTTGCGGGCCTTGAGTCGTGCAACCACGGAAGCACGGAAGAGAAACATGGAGGCACGGAATTCCGTGTAATCCGTAAAACATATTATTAACAAATCATTCCGTGTCTCCGTGGTTACAGGAGGTGTAAAGATGCGCATGACGATTGGGAAGAAGTTGGGTTAGGGTTTAAGGCAAAACGAAGATAGGGTTATAATGACTAAGAAAGAGTTAGAATTTATATTACAAGAAGGCGAAGGCCTTAAGATAGAATTTAGAGAAGGCATAGGCGGCGTAGATAAGGATATGGTTGCTTTTGCGAATGCCGAAGGTGGAAGGATATTCATCGGCATAGACGATGCCAAAACGATAAAAGGCGTTAAGTTTACCAATAGATTCAAAGCGCAGATTAATGATATTGCTAAAAATTGCGATCCTTCTGTGAAAGTAGAGATTAGCCGCTTTGAAGATGTTGTAATTGTTGATGTTCCAGCATCCGAAGATAAGCCGCACAAATGTTCCAGCGGATTTTATTTAAGAGAAGACAGCGTTTCACAAAAAATGAGCAGGGATGAGCTGGTAGATTTTATTTTTGATCAAGGCCGCAAAAAATTTGATTCTCTAATTTGCCATAAATTTAACCCGAAGGATTTGGATAAGGATTTTCTTAAGAATTACCTGAAGATGGCCGGGATTACCACTAAGGCATCTGTCAACGAGACATTGTTTAATTTGGGGGTTTTTGAAAACAACAAGATTAATAATGCCGGAGTATTATTTTTTAGCAAATTCCCCAAGAGATATTTTATACATGCCTACATTACCTGTGCCAGATATTTGGGGATAGATAAGGTAGAAGTGCTTGATCGGGCTGATTTTGAGGGGAATGCGGTTTCCCAAATTGACGAAGCGATAAAATTTATCAGGAGGAACACAAGGCTTTCCTACAAAATCAAGGATATTAAGAGGGAAGAGATACCGGAGTATCCGATAGAGGCCCTTCGCGAGGCCGTAGTAAATGCGGTTATGCACCGTGATTATTTTGAGACCGGCGCAAATGTCCAGGTGGATATTTTTGATGACAGGATTGAGATATCCAATATAGGTGCTTTGATAAAACCATTAACCAAGGAAAAATTAGGCACAATCGCCGTCAGAAGGAATCCTTTAATCGCTGATTTATTTCACAGGATCGGTTATGTTGAAAAAATGGGGACAGGTTTAAGGCGGATAAAGGAAGAGTGTAAGAAGTACGGGACAGAATTAGATATAGAAACTAACGGTTATTTTATTATTACATTTAAACCCGCAGTTTTAACTGGTATCCAGAAAAGTTCCCAGAAAAGTTCCCAGAAAAGTTCCCAGAAAATTTTGGATTTGGTTTCCCAAAACACGAAAATAACTATAGAAGAAATAGCTAATATGCTGAAGATTAGCGATAGGGCCGTTAAGAAGAATATTCAGAGACTCAAAATAGACGGTTTATTAAAAAGAATAGGCCCGGATAAAGGCGGACATTGGAAGGTTATATATGGAAAATAGAAACGGTCACTATTTTGTTAGCATTGATGGCCTTGTGGGGAAGGCCTAAAAAGTGAGGCAATGAATGTCACCACAGCAAAAAGTAATTAAAGTTTTACGCAGGGAGATTCCTTATTTAAAGGAGAATTATGGTGTGAAAAAAATAGCGCTGTTTGGCTCGGTTGTTAAGGGTAAATATACTAAATCTAGCGATATCGATATGGTAGTGGAGTTCGAGAAGCCCATCGGCCTTAGATTTATGGATTTGGCAGAATACCTTGAGAAAAGATTAGGCAGGAAGGCCGATATCTTGACTGCCGGCGGCATAAAAAGTATAAGAATTAAGAAGGTAGCCCAGAATATCAAAAGGAGCCTGCTTTATGTCTAAAAGACAGGATTTTGAGTTGCTTTGCGACATAAAAGAAGCTATCCAAAGGGTATCTACTTACATTGGTGAGTTAAGTTATGATGAATTCATTAAAGATGAGAAGACCCAAGACGCCGTAGTCCGGAGCTTAGAAATAATAGGGGAAGCGGCTAAAAATTTATCTGTAGAGCTAAAAAACAAACACCGTGATATTCCTTGGAAGGAGTTGGCGGGCCTAAGGGATAGGCTTATACATCAATATTTTGGCGTAAATTTTGAAATTGTTTGGACTATCGTAAGACAGGAATTAGCAGGACTAACTAGAGAAATTGAAAAGATTTCAGTAGAAAATAATAAGAATAAAAGAAAGTAAGATGCTAATGATGGGGGATATAGATATTTTAAACAAACAAACAAACAAACAAGCAAGCAAGCAAGCAAGGATAGTTGGCTTAAGCCACAATTTTTTAACCCAAGTTTTGCCATCGCTTTTGGCAGGACTTGGGTTTTTTATTTTTAGGGAGGGGACTGATGAAAAGAAAAGCAGGGATTTTGTTGGTTGTAGGAATAATAATTTTTAGTGGTCTTGCGAGTTTCTGTTATGCTGATGAGATTTCTGAATTAAAAGAACAGTTAAAGGCAATGCAGAAGCAGATGCAGGAACAGGCAAAGACCGTAGAACAGATGCAAGCCAGAATTGAACAGCTGGAAGCTGAAAAAAAGGTCAAGATTGAGGCGCCAAAAGAAATGGCGGATAGGGTTAGAGCCTTAGAAGAAAAATTAGAAAAGAAGAAAGACCAATTGGGTATCTCTTGGAAAGATGGTCTTTATATTGCCTCCGAAGACAAGCAGTTTGATATGTCCATCGGCGGCAGGCTGCAGCTGGATTCGGCGTGGTTTGGCGAGGAGAGTAAATTAAGGGATAAGGTCGGCGCTGCCAAATCCAGGGACCAGGTCAGGCGGGCGCGGCTTCAGGCAAAAGGCACAATGTACGGCGATGGGATTTACAAATTTGAGTATGAGTTTGCCGGAGATACTGGAAACACCCGGATTCAGGATGCCTTTATCGGCTGGAAGAACATCCCTTATATAGGTATGCTGCGCGCTGGCCATATGTTTGAGCCAATGGGAATAGAGAACCTGACCTCAAATAGCTATCTTACCTTTATGGAATACGGCCTTCCGTGTGCGCTGATGCCGGGAAGGAATCTCGGTTTACAGTCAAACTCTACATTTTTTGATGACGGCTTAACCTTGGCTTTGGGTGTATTCCGCGATACCGATGATTATGGAGCCGGGACTTCCAATAAATACAATTTTGGAACGCGCATTACCTCAACCCCTATTTATAAGAATAAAGGAGAAGAGTTTTTACATTTAGGCTTTTCTTACAGCCGCAGGGGGACAAACGGGACTCTGCAGTATCGCTCAAAACCGGAAAGCAATCTTGCGCCGTATTTCGTGGATACCGGAACGTTTAACGCCAAGAGCGCGAATCTTTTCGGTTTAGAAACAGCCTATATCCGCGGCCCTTTATCTTTTGAGGTAGAGTATGTAAG
>JACRHO010000166.1 GCA_016212045.1 Candidatus Omnitrophota bacterium
GCGGAATACCTTTAGCGCTGATGGTCAGGCCGATGAGCAAGGCATTGTATTTTTTCGCTAACGGCACAATGAGCTTTAATTTCTCCGGGTCGGCAGTAGTAGAATTGATGATAACTTTATTTTTTATTACCTTTAATCCTGCCTCAATGACCTGCGCCTTGCTTGAGTCCAGGGATAGGGGTTTATCTGTTACCTCCTGAATGGTTTCTACTAACCAGGGCATATCGGATGCGGGATCGCGCGAGGCTGGGCCGCAGTTGACATCCAAGGCATCGCTGCCTGCCTTAATCTGCTCCAGGGCACATTTCTGAATCGCAGACTTATCCTTTTCTTTAATCGCCTTACCTATATTATGGTACATTCCGTTAATTAGTTCACCGATTATAAACATATCTTACCTCACAAATCCCAATTTCCAATAATACCAATACTACCAAATAAATCCCAATTTCCAAATCCCAAAAACTATTAAATTTGGATTTGGGATTTTGGATTTATTTTGGATTTGGTAGTATTTGGATTTGGGATTTCTCATTCGCTATTTAACTGTTTAATTTCTCCTTAAGATATTCTTTTAACTTATCTATACTGATGCGTTCCTGCTGCATTGTATCTCTCTGGCGCACCGTCACCTGCTTATCCTCCAGCGACTGCACATCCACAGTCACGCAATAAAGCGTGCCGACCTCATCCTGCCGGCGATAGAGTTTACCGATGCTGCCTGTATCATCGTAAACAGTAATAAAATCTTTCTTTAACTCTTGGGCTATCTTTTTAGCTAATTCCACAATTTCCGGACGATTCCTTAAAAGCGGCAGCACTGCCACTTTTACCGGCGCTAAATCTTTATGCAGTTTTAAGACGATGCGCAGGTCATCCTTGACCTTTTCTTCAAAATAGGCATCCACTAAAAATGCTAAGACGCTGCGGTCAACTCCGCCTGATGGCTCAATAATATAAGGATAAAATCTAACTTTCGTACTATCATCGAAAAACCTTAAGTCCTTACCGCTTGCCTGGGCGTGCTGTTTTAAGTCAAAATCAGTACGGTTGGCAATGCCTTCTAACTCGCTCCACCCGAATGGGAAATTATATTCTATATCTGTGCAGGCCAAGGCATAATGCGCCAATTCATCTTGAGTGTGCGGCCGCTTCCTCAAATTCTCTTTACTTATACCTAAATTAATATACCAGTTAAAACGGGATTCAATCCATTCCGCTAATAATTTAGCTGCCTCTTTGGGATGCACGAAATACTCAATCTCCATCTGCTCAAATTCGCAGGTGCGAAAGGTAAAGTTGCCGGGAGTGATTTCATTGCGAAAGGCCTTGCCGATCTGGGCTAAGCCAAAGGGAAGTTTAGGGTGTTTTGAATCCAGAATATTTAGAAAATTTACAAACATGCCCTGGGCAGTTTCTGGGCGAAGATAAATCAAATTTTCTTCATCCTCAATCGGCCCTTTATGTGTTTTAAACATTAAGTTAAAGGGCCGCGCCTGCGTTAACTGGCCGCCGCACTCAGGACATTTATTTTCCTTCTTTAAATCCGCGGCCTTAAAACGTTTCTTGCAGGACTTACAATCGCTTTTTAAGTCAAAAAAGCTCTGCACGTGACCAGATGCCTCCCAGACCTGCGGGTGCATCAGGATGCTAGCATCCATGCCAAAGATATCATTATGTTCATAGACTACTGACTTCCACCAGGCACGCTTGACATTATTCTTCAATTCCACGCCATAAGGCCCGTAGTCCCAGGTGTTACTTAAGCCCCCATAAATCTCAGATGACTGAAAAATAAATCCCCGGCGCTTGCACAAAGAAACTACCTTTTCCATTAAATTTTCTGCCATATTAAAATCTCGGCGTAATGAAACTGGTTTATTTAGCGAACGTATCTTGTAAATTCATCGCAAAAGAAAGTTGCTGTCTCTGTATCAATCAGGCCGCGTTCTACATAATTTTTGATAGAACTAACCATAGCTTGCATCTTCTGGCTAGCGCCTGTCTGGATTATATTCGGCAACTGCACGAGTTCATCGTTACGTATAATCCTTCTTACCGCATCATTGGTAAGAATAATCTCTGTGGCTAAAAGTCTTCGTCCCCCTTCTTTAGGAGGAATTAAGAGCTGCGTAACCACTCCTTTAAGACAATGAGATACCTGAGAAAGAACCTGCCTCCTGTTTTCCACCGGAAATATATTGGCGAGCCGGTCAATGGCCTGAATGGTATTGGGGGCGTGAAACGAGACGATAACAAGGTAACCGGATTCAGCGGCAATCAGCGCGGTGCGCACTGTTTCGGTATCGTCCAGCTCTCCCACTACTATCACATTAGGATCCTGCCTTAAGCTACTCCTTAAAGCCACGGAAAAAGAACCAGTGTCAATTCCAACTTCCCTTTGTTTAATAATACTCTTGGCATTGGAATAAACGTATTCTATCGGCCTTTCCAGAGTCACGATTACATCCTTTCTTTCCTGATTTATCAATTCTACCATTGCCGCTATCGTTGTTGTCTTTCCTGAACCTGTGGGCCCGCTAATAACCACTAGCCCCTCTCTGAGTCTGGCTAAGTCCTTTACCGTTTCCGGAAGATTGAGTTCGGCAAAAGAACTGATTTTTGTGTTGATTAATCTGAAGGCGGCCTCGGGGTATCCCTTCTGCTGGTGGAGATTAATTCTAAACCTGTTCTGCAGGTCATACTGTATTCCAAAATCCAACTCTTTAGTTGCCTCAAATGTCTTCCTCTGCTGATCATTGGTAATCATAAATAACAAATTAGAGATTTCCTCTGCAGAAAACCGAGGCATATCCATTATGGTAAGTTCGCCGTGTATACGTAAAACCGGCGGCTGATCCACGACTAAATGTAAATCAGAGGCATCTTTTTTAATAGTTAACTCTAATAATCTATTAATGTTGAGCCTCTCCACTAAGTGTTTTATCTCCTGCCTGTCTTTATCTGCAATTTGAATAAAAATAGCGGCTATGCCAAACTTATTTTCTTTTTCAGTAGTTTCGATTCTGACTATCTTCAGCGCAGCGTTAATCTTACTATTTGACTTTGGCAATTGAAAGGTGGCGTTTATTTGTGTGCCCAAAGGAAACATTTCATTAACCTCAAAATAGACGCCTTCGGGGCTAATATCTTTGCTCAGGACAATTTTCTTTTTAATGGTCTTAGTTTCCGGATCGGCTATCTCGCAGATAATAGATATTTTGATACAAATTCTCGGGAAAACCCTTTTTTCCTTAGCGCCATAAGTCAACATTTTAACCCCTCCTTTTAACTGGAGACTCTCTACAACTGCAAGCAACAATTGATTATTTTTAACTTAAATTAGCCGTAAAGTCAAGTTTTAGTTTACGGTGGTCTTCTTGACTGTGGAAATAATTGCCAAAACCTTCTCTAAACTTAAGGTGGCGCTTGCGTCTTTAATGTAAACCTTGAAGAAATTATCCTGGCTGTCAATGATATTGCAATCAAAATAATTACCGGAAGCACTAAGACTATAATTGATAAAGCCGGCATTCTCATTAAGGATAAATTTTACCATCTTTATCTCCGGGCCTTCGCCCAAGTAAGGCACGAAGATGGTCTTCATAATGACAAAAAAGGCATCGGTTACGTTGTTTATCTCTTGAGTCCGGCCCGACATCACGCGTAGCATAAAGGCGTAATTATCCTGCACACTTTGCCTTTGCACCTGCGGGAATAAATTCGCAAAAAATCTGGGTTCCTCATAAAGCAGGTAGGCGACATTACCCGGGCTCTTCTTTCGCAACATTCTTTTAGAATATGACTTAAACGTCTCGCCTTTGATAATCTTAAAATCTGCGGGCATGCCTAGCGCTATTCCCGGAAACTTATATTGTTTTAATCCGTTAAGGTAATCCTGATTAATTTTGGGGTTGAGTATCTCTGTCACCGGCGCAAGGCACAATATCGGCCTCTTCTGACAATTACCCATACTGGTCTCTATATATAATTTTAAGGTGGGCGGGCCGCCAAATTTTACCAGATACCCAATCGCCAGCAATAAAATAACAACCGCTGAAATAATCTTATGTGTTTTTTGTTTCATGGCTGCATTTTTTTCAGTTCTTCTTCTTTAATAGTAAAACTGTGTTCGGCAGTAGGAAATTTTTCTGCCAAAACTTCTTTTTTATATTCTTCTATTGCTTTTTGGATTAGCGGAGAAAGATTAATGTATTGTTTAACAAATTTTGGCTTAAATCTCTCAAATAATCCCAGTAAATCATGGGTCACTAAAACCTGGCCGTCGCAATTTATCCCTGCGCCAATGCCGATAGTGGGAATCTTTAATTTTTTCGTGATTAATTCAGCAATCCTATCCGGCACGCATTCCAGCACAATGGCAAAGCAACCCAACTTTTCTAACTCAACTGCCTGCTCAATTAAACGCTGCGCTGCCTGGGCATCCCTGCCCTGGACCTTAAATCCGCCGATTTTATCTGCGGTCTGAGGGGTGAGGCCAATATGCCCCATTACCGGAATCCCTGCTTTAATGATTTTTTCAGTTACCTCTAAGCATTGAGCAAACCATTCTAATTTCACGGCATCGCATTTTGCCTCATTAATAAATCTTCTGGCATTTTTTACCGACTCATCAATGTTTATCTGATATGACTCATAAGGCATATCGCCGATAACTAAAGCCTGCTTTACCGCGCGTGTCACTGCCTTGGCATGATGCAGCATTTCACTCATTCCGACTTGAGTCGTAGACTCTAAACCCAAAACTACATTTGCCACTGAATCGCCCACCAAAATCAGATCAATGCCTGAACGGTCAATCAAAGAAGCCAAGGGATAATCGTAGGCAGTGAGCATGGTGATTTTACGTTTGCCTTTTAACGCTAAAATATCCTGTATGGTAATTTTCCCCATCTCCCTTAAAAAGTTGTCAAAAGTAAGGCTATTGAGAGGCCAATCATCGCCACCACCACAATTATGGCCGCTATATTATAAAGTCTAGAATTGGTATACTTACCCATCATGCGCTTGTTGTTCACCAATAAGAGCATAAAGATTAAAACAAAGGGCAGCAAGATGCCGTTGGTAGCCTGAGATAACAGCATAATCGGAATGAGTTTCACTCCGGGGAGCAAAATCACTGTTGCGCCGATGATGATGATAGCGGTATAGAGGGTATAAAACTGGGGCGCTTCCCGGAAACGCCGGCTTACTCCCACCTCCCAGCCCATTCCTTCGCAGACTGAATAGGCAGTGGAGAGCGGCAAGATGCAGGCAGAAAAAACTGAGGCATTCAATAACCCAAAGGCGAATAAATAAAA
>JACRHO010000165.1 GCA_016212045.1 Candidatus Omnitrophota bacterium
ATTTACTGCGGTAAAATCCATAGACATCATCAGTTTTGACGCCTTTAGTTTCTTGGACAAATTTGTGCTTTATGCCCAGGACTTAAAAGATTTCCTTAAGAGGGGCGGAATAATCTGCTGGGGGATTGTCCCAACGCAGGAGTTTAGCGGAAAAGAAACAGCGCAATTATTAACTGATAAGATTACTGCAGGGATAGATATTTTAGCAAAGAAAGGCCTCTCTCGCAATTTACTTCTGGAGAATCTTTTACTTAGCCCTGCTTGCGGCTTAGGCACACTGGATACTAAAAAGGCAGAGAGTATATTTAATCTTCTTCAACAGACCTCCTCTATTATAAAAAACTCCGGATAATTACTGCAAATACAGGTTGATTTAAGCTAAATTTATGCTAAAATTATAGTTTCGTATGCTTAATATAAATAAGGTCAAGACATATTCGGTATTAAAGAGAAAGAGTAAGGTCAAGATGCGGGATTTTGCTCAAATTCCCAGGAAGGGGATGAGTTTCTCCAGTTTCTACAACTCCCTACCCAATATATTAAAAGCAAGAGAGTTACGCGAAATTGCCCAGGCGATTACGCGCGCCCATAAACTGAAGAAATCGGTGATTTTTATGGCCGGGGCGCACGTGATTAAATGCGGGCTAAGTCCGGTATTGATTGAGCTTTTCCGGCAAAAAGTCATTACCTGTCTCTGCCTAAATGGCGCCGGCATCATCCATGACTTTGAAATTGCCCTGCAAGGGGAGACCTCTGAAGATGTGGGCGAGGCCTTAGAGCACGGCAGATTCGGGATGGGACGAGAGACCGCAGAATTTATTAATCAGGCAGCAGCCTCAGGAGTAGCCCGCGGCTTAGGTTTAGGCGAAGCAGTTGCCAGTAGCATTAGCGCAGCAAAATTACGTTATAAAAAATTAAGTCTGCTTTTTCAGGCCTATAAATATAAAATTCCCGTCTGTGTCTTTGTGGCAATAGGCACGGATATTATTCATCAGCATCCTTCTTTTGATGCTGGAATGACCGCCGAGGGGAGTCGGTTTGACTTTCATCGCCTCAGCGAAGAAATTATCGGCTTAAATAATGGCGGGGTAGTTTTAAATTTCGGCTCGGCAGTAATGCTGCCTGAGGTTTTCCTAAAGGCCTTAAATTTAACGCGTAACTTAGGATACAAGGTTAAAAATTTTACCACCGCCAACTTTGATATGATTTATCATTACCGGCCTTTGCAGAATGTGGTGCTTAGGCCTACCCAGAGAAGCGGTAAAGGTTATTATATTGTCGGCCACCACGAGATAATGCTTCCTTTATTGGCGCAGGCGGTGATAGAAAAATTATGAAAAAACTAAAAGAGATAATTTCTCGTTTTCCCCAGGCAAATATACTGGTTATTGGCGACCTGATTTTAGACGAATACATCTGGGGGAGCGTGGAGAGGATTTCACCAGAGGCGCCGGTTCCGGTGGTCTGGGCAAATAGGCATTCCTTTATTCCCGGCGGAGCAGCCAATGTGGCAAATAATATCAGCGCGCTTAGCGGCAAGGTCAGTTTAATCGGAGTGGTGGGCAAAGATAAGTTTGCGGATGTTTTATTGTCGGAGATTAAAAAAAGAAAAATCTCTACCGAAGGAATTTTTGCAGAGGGTAAAAGGCATACCACAGTCAAGACGCGGATTATCGCCGGCCACCAGCAGGTAGTCAGGGTGGATTGGGAGCACACCGATCCTCTCTCCAGAGACTTGAATCAAAAGGTCATTAAATTTATAGAAAAAAATCTGAAAAGTTACGACGCTATTATTATTGAGGACTATGGCAAGGGCGTAGTTAATGCGCAGCTATTGGCAGAGATAATTAGGTGTGCCCGGCAATTTAAAAAGATGATTACCGTTGACCCCAAAGAAGAGCATTTTCAATATTATCGCGGGGTCTGCGCCATCACCCCTAATCGCAAGGAACTGGAGAATGCCATCCGCAATTTAAAAATTAAAGACACTACCAACAAATTCAGATTAAACCAAGATCGGCTATTTACCGACAACGATATAGACTTGGCGGCTAAGGAAATTATTAAATACCTGCAGTTAGAGTCGCTATTGGTGACGCTGGGCGAGCAGGGGATGCGCCTCTTTGAGAAAGGCGGTCGTCTTACTCATATCCCGACGGTGGCTCAGGAGGTATTTGATGTCTCTGGCGCAGGAGACACGGTAATCGCTACCTTTACCTTGGCACTGGCCAGTGGCGCAAGCAGAATAGAGGCCGCGCACCTGGCGAATTTTGCCGCAGGTATTGTGGTAGGGAAATTAGGCACAGCAACTGTAAACAGAAAAGAATTATTGGAGAGGTTAAATTCCAAATGAAGGTTATAGGCGTTATCCCGGCCCGCTATTCTTCCAGCAGATTTGAAGGCAAGGTGCTGGCAGATATATTAGGTAAGCCCATGCTAGAGCATGTCTATGAGAAGGCAAAGCAGGCCTTAATCTTGGATGAGGTGATTATTGCCTGCGATGACGAAAGAGTAGCCGCGGCAGCAGAAGGATTCGGGGCCAAAGTTGTTTTCACTGCCAAGGCCCATCTTTCTGGCACGGATAGGATTGTAGAAGTGATAAACCCGCTGGAGGTAAAGGTAATCGTGAATATCCAGGGCGATGAACCCTTAATCCATCCTACAATGATTGACGCGGTGGCGCGGACTCTGCTTGATGACCCAACAGTTTCTATGACTACAATTATGAAAAAAATAGAAGACCCCAAAGAGATAGAGGACCCGCATGTGGTAAAGGTGATTACTGACCGCAATAATTTTGCGCTTTATTTCTCGCGAGCGGGGATTCCCCATCATGCCCAGTATTCAGACGTGACGCAGCCGGTGTATTACAAACACATCGGACTTTATGGATACACCAAGGATTTTCTTTTTATCTATAAAAATCTACCGCCTTCCGCCTTAGAAAAGACCGAGCGCTTAGAGCAGCTGCGGGTCTTAGAATATGGTTATAAAATCAAGGTGATTGAGACCAAATACGATACTATCGGCGTAGATACGCCGCAGGATCTGGAGAGAGTTAAAGAATATTTACAAAGAGGAAAGAACTGATGCGGCAGGTAACTGTAAAAAATATAAAGATAGGCGATAGAAATCCCTTGGTTTTAATTGCCGGGCCTTGCGTGATTGAGTCTGAATCGCTCTGCTTGGATACCGCAAAAAAAATCAAGGATATTGCCGCCAAAATAGGCATGCCTTTTATTTTTAAATCCAGTTTTGATAAAGCAAATCGGCTCTCCGTAGATTCTTATCGTGGCCCGGGCCTAAAAAAAGGCCTGGAGGTCCTACGCAAAGTAAAAGAAAAACTAAAAATACCGATTTTAAGCGATATCCACTGCCAGAGGGAAATTAGCGAGGTAGCCAAGGTCTTAGATATTATTCAAATCCCGGCCTTTTTATGCCGCCAGACCGATATTGTAGTAGCGGCGGCAAAGACATCTAAAGTGATCAATGTCAAGAAGGGTCAGTTCCTGGCGCCCTGGGATATCTTACCGATTATTAAAAAGATAGAATCCACCGGCAATAAAAATATTTTACTTACTGAGCGCGGGGTCTCTTTTGGTTATAATAATCTGGTTACTGATTTCCGCAGTTTTAAGATTATGCGCGATTTTGGTTATCCGGTGATTTACGATGCCACGCACAGCGTGCAGCTTCCCGGCGGAAAAGGAAGTTGTTCCAGCGGGCAGAGAGAATTCGTTGCCGGGCTTTGCCGGGCAGCCGCAGCCTTTGGCTGCGACGGATTGTTTTTAGAAGTCCACCCTAATCCTGATAAGGCACTCTGCGACGGCCCGAATATGATTGATTTAAAGGAATTAGAGAAACTTTTAAAACAGGTGAAAAAAATCCATGAATATTCTTAAACGCGCGAAACAAGTTTTGGATATTGAGGCCAAGGCCATAAACTGCCTGAAAAAAAA
>JACRHO010000167.1 GCA_016212045.1 Candidatus Omnitrophota bacterium
ACGCGTAAACGCCTGGAAAAAGAAAAGCAGGATTTTGTCAAATTTGCTAATGAAGGCTTAATCTTGGAATTATTGAATATTTTAGATGATTTGGAACGGGCAGTCGGCCTTGCTGAGTCAAAGCATCAGGATTTACCGGCGTTTTTAAAAGGCGTAGAGATGGTCCTGGCGCATTTATATGAGATGCTTAAAAGTTATGGCGTCCAACCTATTGAGACGCAAGGTAAATTATTTGACCCGCATTATCATGAGGCCTTGATGCAGGCAGAAGATGCCGCTCAGCCGGAACATACGATAGTTGAAGAATTACAAAAGGGTTATATGTTGAATGACCGTGTAATAAGAACGGCAAAAGTAAAAGTTTCTAAAAAGCAGGAGGTCAAATGAAGCCCAAACTTATGGAGTCCGCCACAGAATTTTGGCGGACGACATAAGTTTGCTGGCTGAATTTGACCCTTGACATTTTTTGAAATAAAGTTTGATTCTGAAAGCAATCATAAGCTCAAAAAATGTCAAGGGTTCAATTCGCAGACGCTGGTAATATTTAAAAATAGGCAGCTACAATTTATGTCACTTACGCGCCATAAATTGTCTGCTCATTGAAGGAGGTTAATTATGGCTAAAGTAATCGGTATTGACTTAGGAACATCTAATTCCGCAGCTGCGGTAATGGAAGGGAGCCGTCCGGTGATTATACCATCGGCAGAAGGGGCAGGAGTGGCTTCAGGCAAGGCCTTTCCGTCTTACGTTGCCTTTACTAAAGATGGCCAGCGCCTGGTAGGTGAGCCGGCGCGACGCCAGGCTGCCATAAACCCCGAGGGCACTATTCAGGCTGCCAAGCGCAAGATGGGGACTGACCATAAATATAAGATTTTTGGCAAAGAATACACGCCGCAGCAAATCTCAGCTTTTATTTTGCAAAAAATAAAAGCCGATGCCGAGTCCTACTTAGGCGATAAAGTGGAAGAGGCAGTAGTTACCTGTCCTGCGTATTTTGATGATAACCAGAGGACGGCGACTAAAGATGCCGGAGAAATCGCTGGCTTAAAAGTTTTGCGTATTATCAATGAGCCCACTGCTGCCTGTTTAGCCTATGGCTTGGAGAAATCGCAGAAAGAACAGAAGATTATGGTCTTTGATTTTGGCGGTGGGACCTTGGATGTCACTATTATGGAGATGGCGCAAGGGGTCTTTGAAGTAAAGAGCACCTCAGGCGATACGCAATTAGGCGGCACAGATATGGATAATACCCTGATTGAGTATATTACCAGCCAATTCAGGCGCGAAACCGGTATTGACTTGGGTAATGACAAGATGGCTCTGCAGAGATTACGGGAAGCAGCTGAGAAAGCTAAGGTAGAGTTATCCTCTACGCTGACTACGGATATTAATCTTCCCTTTATTACTGCCGATGCTACTGGCCCCAAGCATTTAACTATGTCTATTACGCGCGCAAAGTTAGAGGACTTGGTGACGCCGATTATTGAAAGATGCCGCCACCCTATGGAGCAGGCGATTAACGATGCAAAATTAACTCCTAAAGACATAGACCGTGTTATTATGGTGGGCGGGCCAACGCGCATGCCGATGGTGCAGAAATTCGTGGAAGATTACGTCGGGAAAAAGATAGAGCGCGGGGTTGACCCGATGGAATGCGTGGCGCTGGGCGCGAGCATCCAGGCTGCCATCATCAAAGGCGAGATGAAGGATGTATTACTGCTTGATGTGACGCCGCTTTCTTTAGGAATAGAGACCCTGGGCGGCGTAAATACTAAGTTGATTGAAAGAAATACGACTATTCCCACCAGAAAATCACAGATTTTTTCTACTGCCGCAGACAATCAAACGGCAGTGACCATCCGCGTCCTGCAGGGAGAGCGTGCGATGGCCGATGGCAATGTGGAGTTGGGCCGGTTTGACCTGGTAGGTATTCCGCCGGCGCCGCGGGGCATTCCCCAGATTGAGGTTGCCTTTGATATTGACGCTAATGGGATCGTGCATGTCCAGGCTAAAGATTTAGGCACCGGTAAAGAGCAGTCCATCCGCATCACTGCCCCCAAGAAACTCTCTAAGGAAGAAATTGAAAAAATGGTCAAGGATGCGGAGAAATTTGCCTCAGAAGACACTAAGAGAAAAGAGGAAGTAGAAATTATCAACCAGGCAGATACCTTGGTCTATGCTACTGAAAAATCCCTGAAGGAATTTGGCGATAAGGTCAGCCAGAGCGAGCGCGCGGATATTGAGGCGCGGCTGAATGATTTAAGGACAGCAATTAAAGACAGGAATGTGGAGAGAATTAAGAAAACAATGGAGGATTTAACCCGCGCCGCGCATAAACTGGCCGAGGAGATTTATAAACAGGCAGCCTCTAAACAGCAGCAAACACAAGGTCAGAGAACAGAAGACAGAGAACAGAGAACAGAAGAAGAGCCGAAAGAAAAGAAAAAAAGCGAAGATATTATTGATGCAGAGTATAAAGAAGAGGATGACAAGAAGTAAAACTCTAAACACTAAACTCTAAATCCTAAACAAACTCAAAATTCAAAACTCTAAACTCAAAACTTTTTTGTTTTGGATTTGGGATTTTGGGTTTTGGATTTGTTTAGAGTTTAGGATTTCGGATTTAGGGTTTAAATTATAATGTCTACCAAACGCGATTATTACGAGATATTAGGTATTCACAAGAATGCCACTCTGGATGAGATAAAGAAGGCCTACCGCGAGATGGCCCTGCGCTAC
>JACRHO010000026.1 GCA_016212045.1 Candidatus Omnitrophota bacterium
AAAAAATCTTAAGACACCGACGGAGCGAATTGGCAGACGTAGGCATGGTTTCCGCAGCCGAATGCGCTCCTCTGACGGCCGGGCAGTTCTCTCTCGGCGCCGGCGCAAAGGTAGAAAGAAAATTACTATTTAATATATGCTAGAGAAATTTTTGCTCGGCCTCATTCAGGCCTACCAAAACTATCTGCGGGGTTTATTGCCGGCGAGTTGTCGCTTCCAACCCAGCTGTTCAGAGTATGCCCGGCAGGCAATCATTAAATATGGCCCTTTTTCAGGGATGTGGAGGCTAATGAAACGAATACTCTCCTGCCATCCCTGGTCTGGACAGGCAGGCTATGACCCGGTATAGATAAATTATGGAAAGACGCCTTATTTTAGCCATAGTATTGTCAACGTTGGTGCTCTTATTCTGGTCAGTCATTGCGCCTAAGCCCTTGCCGCCGAGTAAGCCGGCTCCCTCCTTCTTATCGCAGTCTCAATCCTCTGTTCCCCAGCCACAACCTCAACCCCAGGTAGAAGACAGATCTTTATTTACTTACTCCCTTCCCAGAATGGACATTATTTTTAGCGAGTCTAATGCCGCAATCAGAGAAGTGATTTTTAAAGACTATCAGAACTATAAATTTTCTTTAAAGCGCGGATTTTTCTTAGAAGAGGAGAATTTAAATTTTCATAAAGATAAAGCAAATTTTAATGTCCAATCTGTGGCTTTTGTGGCTGAAAAGAATAATAAAAAGATTAGCAAAGTATTTAATTTTAAGTCGGACAAATACTTAGTGGAGTTAAAAGTCATTGTGCAGGAAATGTCCAATCTGAAACAGGAAATGTCCAATCTGAAACTGGACATTAACTTACCCTTAGTTTTAGGTAGATTAGATTTTGCCGGCGATGCGCAGCAGGCTCGGTTTAAAGACGTGATGATTTCTACACAAGGAAAAGTAACCCATCCCCATCCGCGCAAAGAAATGGAATTTCCCCCGGCTAAATTTTTAGGCCTGCGCGAGCGATATTTTTGTACGCTGATGGAGGCAGAAAAAAATGAGTATCCGGCATTTTTACGTAAGATTGCTCCCCAGGAAACAGAAATAGGTTTCAATATGCAGGCTAGGCTTGAACCGGGCCAGATATGGGAGGAAAAATTCCTTATTTATTTGGGGCCACAGGACTTGCAGCTATTATCCCAGGGTAAATCTGATTGGCAGGCGATTATGTATTATGGCACCTTTGATTTTATTGCCCAATTGCTTTTACAGTTATTACATTTTCTTTATAAAATAGTGCGCAATTGGGGCGCAGTGGTGGTAGTGCTCAGCTTCCTGATCTATCTCCTGCTTTTTCCGCTGACCTTAAAACAGATGCGTTCAATGAAAGAAATGCAGACCCTGCAACCCAAAATTGAAGAACTGCGAAAATTATATAAAGATAATCCCCAGAGATTAAACAAAGAAATTATGCAATTATACCGCGAACATAAGGTGAATCCTTTTGGCGGCTGCCTGCCTTTGATTCTGCAAATACCCATCTTTTTTGCCCTTTACCAAGTATTGATGCGTTCGGTGAGCTTGAAAGGCGCTAATTTCTTGTGGATTAAGGACTTATCAGGGCCAGACCGGTTATTTACCTTGCCATTTTCTTTGCCTGTCTTAGGCAATGAAATTAATTTATTGCCTATCTTGATGACTATCGGTATGTTTATCCAACAGAAGATCTCTATGGCTGCCTCAGGTAGCGCCTCTAATGAACAACAAAAAATGATGCTGATTTTATTCCCCCTGATGTTTGGTTTTATCTTCTACCATATGCCTGCGGGTTTAGTTTTATATTGGTTTATTAATAGCACACTGATGTTGGTTTATCAGTTCCGGGTGAGTCGGGGAAAATAATTATGGAATTTACTGGCAGTACAGTTGCAGAGGCGATTCAAAAGGCCTTAAAGGCATTAAAAGTAAAACGCAGCCAATTAGAGATTCAAGTGCTCTCCGAGGAGAAAAAGGGACTTTTTGGCATGCCCGGAGCAAAACCCGCTAAAATTAAGGTGAATATCATCAAAGACAAATAGGGGCCGTAAAAAAATACTTGACAAATCTATTAAATATACGATAATAAAAATAAGATTTAGCCAGTTACACGAGAAACGAAATTTAGGTGTAACTATATAAATTACAATGGGTAGAATTATTGCTATCTGTAATCAAAAAGGCGGAACCGGCAAAACTACCTCGGCGATCAATTTAGCCGTGTATCTGGCCTTGGCGCCTAAAAAAGTTTTGTTAGTTGATTTAGATCCCCAGGCCAATGCCACTAGCGGGTTAGGTTTAAACAAGCACAACATCCAAAAAAGCACCTACCATATTTTACTTGAGGAACAAGAATTAAAGGATATCTTACAACCCACTAAAATTGAAAATCTCTTACTTGCTCCGTCGAACTTGGACCTTACCGGCGCAGAGATAGAGTTAGTCAGCGCCTTGGGCAGAGAGTACCGTTTAAAGCGGGCCTTAGAAAAAGAAAAAGAGCATTTTGATTTTATCTTGGTGGATGCGCCTCCGTCCTTGGGTTTGCTGACCATCAATGCGCTTTGTGCTGCGGATGCGGTGATTATTCCCGTACAATGCGAATATTACGCTTTAGAAGGTCTGACGCAACTCCTTAGTACCATTAATCTTGTGAAAAATAATCTCAATCCTGGCCTGGCTATTGAGGGCGTGCTTTTGACTATGGCAGATTTCCGCACTAATTTAACTAAAGAAGTCATCCAGGAAGTCAAACAACATTTTAAAGAAAAGGTTTATGCCACCATTATCCCGCGGAGTATCCGCTTAACCGAAGCCCCGAGTTTTGGCCAGCCGATTTTTTTATATGATGAAAATTCAGTGGGAGCAAAAAGATATGCGGATTTATCCCGGGAAGTTTTGGGTTTACCCATTGCCAGATTGGACAATGCGCAATTAGCAGAAGAAAGAGAACCCCTAAAATCAGGAGAGTGAAATGGACAAGAAAGCATTAGGTAGAGGACTAAGCGCGTTAATTCCAGAGAGAGAAGAGGCCAGTGGCGCCGAGAAACTAACTTACCTTAAGTTAGAGCAGATTCGGCCCAGCCCCTTGCAGCCGCGGGAAAAATTTGATGCAGAGGGTTTGCAGGAATTGACCCAATCCATCAAAGAAAAGGGCCTGATCCAGCCAATTTTAGTGCGGCAGAAAGGGGATCATTATGAATTGATTGCCGGGGAGCGGCGTTTCCGTGCGGCTGGCTTATTGAATTTAAAAGAGATACCAGCTTTAGTCAGGCAGGCAGGAGACGAAGATTCTCTCGAGATTTCTTTAATTGAGAATATCCAGAGAGAAGACCTTAATCCTATTGAAGAGGCCCGGGCTTATCAATATCTCCTGGATAAATTTAACCTTACTCAGGAAAGATTGAGTGAAGTTTTGGGCAAGGCCCGGGTGACCATTACCAATGTTTTAAGATTATTAAAATTACCCCAGGAGATTCAGGAAGAGATTAAACAGGGCCGCATTTCTTATGCCCATGGCCGGGTGCTTTTAGAATTAGACGACCCCAACCAGCAGCGCAGATTAAGCCAGGAAACTATCGCTGGCGGCCTATCGGTCAGAGAGTTGGAGAATTTAATCAAGTCCTACCGTCGCCGGGGAATGAAGCGCAGAATCGACCCATCTACGCGCGAGCCGCAGCTGGCAGTTTTAGAAGAAGAATTACAGCAGATCCTGGCCACTAAAATTCGCATCAGCAAGAGAAGAAAACGCGGCCATATCCTCATTGAATTTTATTCTGAAGAGGACCTCGGGCGCATCATCACTATCATCCGCGGCAGGAGAGAGGAGAACGTATGACGCAGGCGACCTTAATCCTGATCAAGCCCGACGGTTTGAAGAAATCTTTAACTGGAAATATCCTTACCCGGCTTTCCGAGACCAAATTAGAGATTGTTGCGGCCAAGATTGTGCGCGTCTCTCGGCAGCTGGCTGAGGAACACTACTGCCACCTGAAAGAAAAACCCTTTTTCCCAGAATTAATCCGCTATCTGCAGGGCGAGTTGCACGACCGGCGTAAAGTAATGGCCTTGATTTATTGGGGCGAGGATGCCATTAGCAAATGCCGGGAACTGGCAGGCGCCACTAATCCTGAGAAGGCAGAGTCCACCAGTATCCGCGGCTCTTACGGCAGAATCACGACGGCCGGCATCTATGAGAATGTGATCCATGTCTCCTCCAATGACAGCGAGGCAGAAAGAGAGATTAAGCTCTGGTTTAGCCCTGAGGAGATTATTGTCAATTTGTATCCCACTAAAGAAGTGGCCAGAAAAGAGAAGAAGGTAAAGGCGTGGGCATAAGGAGATAAGGCATGTTGAATAGTATGACGGGTTTTGGTAATAGAGAGGCGCACGTGAGGCCTTTGGGTAAAATCAGCGTGGAACTAAGAAGCACCAACCACAAGTTTTTGGAGATCGTCCTGCATTTGCCCGAAGGGTTTTTGGCATTAGAAGAGCGGATTAAAAAAGAAATTGAGTCCAAGATAAAGCGGGGTAGGGTGACCGGAGTAGTCAATATTCTTCCCAGCGCATCCGCCCAGGTTTTTATCAATAAGAAACTTCTCAAAGATTACATCAGCGCATTAAAGAACATCCGGCAGCAGTTTCATCTGGGGGACGAGGTGAATCTGGATACCTTAATCCACCTGCCCGGGGTTTTCTCTTTGGCAGAAAATACCTGCCCTAGAGAAAAACTCTGGCCGGCGCTCAAGATATTAGTGCATCAGGCCCTAAATAAGCTGGTAGCGATGCGCCAGAAAGAAGGCCGCGCCACAGGTATTTATTTAAAAAAGAGGGCGCAGATATTAAAGAGGACATTAGAGCAAGTTAAGACCCGTTTTAAAAAAGTGACCCAAGAAAAATCCGCGCAATTTAAAAGCGAAGAAGAGCGCAGCAATTTTCTGAAGGATACGGATATCAGCGAAGAGTTGAGCAGATTAACCTTCCATATCCAGAATTTCCTGCGTAAACTAAACGTAAGCCAGGCCGTGGGCAAGGAATTAGATTTTATCGCCCAGGAGATGCAGCGGGAGGCAAATACTATCGGCGCAAAATCCTGCGATGCGGCCATCTCCGGCAAGGTGGTGCAGGTTAAAAGCCAGATTGAGAAAATCAGGGAACAGGTGCAAAATATAGAGTGAGAAGACAGGGATTAATTTTTGTTATCTCTGGACCGTCGGGTTCAGGCAAGACCACGCTCTTGGGAGCCTTGCTAAAAAGCCCGGGATTACAGAAAAAATTAGCCAAGTCCATTTCCTTGACCACGCGGCCCAAAAGGTCAGGCGAGAGAGAGGGGAGGGATTATTTTTTTATCAGCCGGTCTGAGTTTCGCAAGAGGCGCAAAGAGAAGAAAATCCTTGAACAGACCAGGT
>JACRHO010000006.1 GCA_016212045.1 Candidatus Omnitrophota bacterium
CTGATATTCATAAAGTCCGGGCTCTGCCTCTGGCTTAAAAAATCATAAGGCGATTCTGGTATATCCATGATTTCCTCCTCCAGATACCGCGGCTCTTTTATAATCTGGCCATTCGTATCAAATTCATAGGTAATACTCTGGCTGAATAGCCAAATGCCATCTACAAACTTTGCCTTATTGGCGACAATTTTCTTGGTGATGTCTTGATGTTCGTTATGTTCTAATATGGTGATGCCTTCCATAGTTTCGCTTGTGGGAGAAAATTTAGTGACGAAGAAAAGCCGGTTTTTTATCCCATACATACAGAGGTTGTTTATTACCTCTTCTTCTTTCTGCTCGCTCCTTTTTCTGCCACTTTCCATAAAGGTCTTTATTTTTTGATTCAGGACCTGCGACTGCGGCACCAATCTATCATTTACCAGAAATACCATTACGCTCGTTATTATACCGAAGATAAATACGGTTTTAGTGACGTCAAAGATGCTTAAGCCGGCAGAGCGCATGGCAATAATTTCATTATCGCGGTTGAGTTTGGCAAAGGTATAGATTGTGGCCAAGAGGCAGGCAATCGGCGTGACCTGGACAAAGATAAAGGGAAAAGATGAAGAGTAATACTGCAGGATAATATCAAAGTGAATTTTCTGTTTCAGCAGGTCTTCTAAGTGCGAGAAGATGTCAATGATTACATAGAGAAAGATAAATGTCAGGAGGCAGCCGATAAAGATGCTCAAGACAGATTTTAAGATATAGCGGTCTAAGATACGCATAGCCGAAAGGTCAAAATTGCGCCTAAGCCCCCTAAGGCTAAGTTAGGTATCCACATCGCCACCTCCGGGTCCATCATGCCCTGGAGGCTCAGCGCCTCTGAACCTAAGAGCAAAAGGTAATATACGCCTACAATCAGAAAGGCAATGGCAAAGTTAATGGATTTTTCCCGGCGCCGGGTAATGATCGCCAGGGGCGCGCCGACCAGGATAAAGATCAGACAGGAGAAGGCCAGGGCTATTTTTTCATTTATCTCGGTAATCAGGGGATTGGGGTCAATGTCTTCTTTTTTCAGTTTATTTATCTCATTGATTAGTTCCTGGATAGTCATATCCTTGGGTTTTTTTCCCAATTTCTCCTTATCTTGCGTCTGAGTCAGATTCAAGGTCATAAAGTAAGTCTTAAAATTTAATTTATAGAAATTAGTGGGATTTTCCGGGTCAGGTTCGTCAGAGGTTCCATCTATTAGTTTTAACTTAATCATATTTTTTTCCGGGAGGGCGATAAATTCTCCGCGCCTGGCCACAATCGTGCGCGTGGGTTTTCCTTCTCCCTGGGGCTCATAGATGCGCACATTGCCCAGTTTATTTTCTTCTATACGGTAGACAAATAAAATATATTTGTCAAAGGAATTAATGAATACCCCGGGCTCTAAGGCCGCAGTGGGATTTTTTATCCCTACCTCAACCAGGGTCTTGCGGGTGGCATAATGCGCGTAGGGGATGACCCGGTCATTAAAAATAACTAAAACCAGGCTCAAGATTACTCCGACAATCAATAGCGGCAAGATCAGGCTGAATAAATTTACTCCGCTTGCGCGGATGGCCACAATTTCGTTATCGCTAGAAAGCCTTCCCAGGGCCAAGAGCACTGCGGTTAATGCGGCAATCGGCAGGGTATAGGTAAGCAGATACGGTATCATTAAGAGGAATAATTTGGAGACGCTGAATAAATCTACGCCCTTATTGATAACCATATCCGCTATCTTGATGAGATTCCCCAGGAGCATCACAAAGGTCAGCACTGCCAGGCTCAAGAATAAGGGAGCGATAAATTCTTTTAAGAAATAATTCCTTAATATCTTCATCCCGTTAGAAACCCCCTAATGAATCCCGTTACAATACAGTTTCTAACGGGATTCATCCCGTTAGAAACCCCATCTTTAATCCCGTTAAAAAATAGTTTCTAACGGGATTCATTTTAGTTGGCTAAAGTTAAGACAAATACGATATTTGCCCCGCAGTCCTTCAGGGCAGCGCTCGCCCAGGAGGCAGTGGCGCCAGTGGTCAGGACATCGTCTACCAAGAGAATATTTTTACCTTTGATCTCCTCGTTTTTTTCTACCCGGAAACTCTCTCTGACATTGCTCAGGCGCTCTTGGGGAGCCAATTCAGTCTGGGTGCGCGTATGTTTATGCCGCATTAAATTTTCAGTTGATATCTGCTTGTTAAATTCTTGGGCAATGCAGTTACTTAAGACCTCTGCCTGATTGAACTCGCGCTCGCGCAGCCTGGTTTTATGCAAGGGCACGGGAATAATCAAATCTATATATTCCATCGGCAGATTATATTCGCGGATAAACTCAGTCATCAATTTAGAGAGCGATACACCCAGGTAGTCCTTACCTTGATATTTGAAGGCCTGGATCAGTTCTTTAATCACTCCGTCATAGACGCAAGGCGAAAATGCCCGGTCAAAATGCAAGGCCTGCCTGATGCAGGCGGAGCAGATATTCTTGCGGAAATCTTTTTTCTCTAAATGCCTGCCGCAGCGAAAACAAAAAGGCGGAAGGTTTCTTTTTATCTTCTGCCAGCATTCCAGGCAGACGAGGTTATCGATAGAGGAGGTGTTTTTTAGTTTCTTCTGGCAGATTAAACAGACCCGAGGATAGACAATTTCCACTAATCCACCGAGTAAACTCCGCAACATATTTTTATATCATAACAATGAAATTTGTCTTTGTCAAACCTTTCCCCACCGCGTAGGTGGGGCAAGGTAAGTTTGTCAAAAGAATTGACAGAAGTAAATTCCGAGAGTAAAATAATTCCATTATGCAGAGTCAGGAATTAAAAGAGAGATTACGGCAGTTACTGCTGAAAGAGGCCTTAAAAAAGGGCAAGTTTACCCTGTCTTCGGGTAAAATTAGCAATTATTATCTTGATGGCCGGATAATTACCTTAAGTCCTGAGGGCGCATATTTGGTCGCCAGTATTATTTTAGATTATATAAAGGACAAGGATATTGTTGCCATTGGCGGGCCTACTTTAGGCGCAGACCCGATGGTGGGAGCGATTGCCGCCTTAAGCCATCTCCAGAAGATTCCTTTGCGGACATTTATTGTGCGTAAATCCGCAAAAGAACACGGCACCCAGCGCCAGATTGAAGGCCCGGCGCTAAAGAAGGAAGACAAGGTAATTTTAATTGACGATGTGGCTACTACTGGTAAGGCCTTGATTGAGGCAAAAAATGCCCTGCAGGAGCTCGGCGTAAAAGTGGATACCGCAATAGTTATCGTCGATAGGAATGAGGGCGCCAGGGAAAATTTAGCGAAAGTTGGTTTGAAATTAGAGTCCATCTTTAATATCAAAGATTTAGGTATTTAGTGGAGAAAAATAAAATAGTGGTGGTCGGCGCCGGGCCGGCAGGGATGATGGCTGCTATCCGGGCCGCTGAAGTTGGCCAGCAGGTCACCTTAATCGAAAGAAATTCCCGCCCCGGTAAAAAACTTCTCTTAAGCGGTAAGGGCCGCTGCAATCTTACCAATACTTGTGAGTTAGGAGCTTTCTTAAGAAGATTCTCCAGGAATGGAGAATTTCTAAGGGATGCCTTCCGCAAATTTTTTCATCAGGAATTAATACAGTTCTTTGAAAAAAGAGGCCTGAAATTAAAAGTAGAGCGGCAGCTGCGCGTTTTTCCGGTAAGTAACCGCTCTAACAGCATATTAGAGGTATTAAAAAAAGAATTGTCCAATAATAAAGTAAAGGTTATCTATAAGGCCCGGATGAAAGATGTCTTTATCCGAGAGCAGAAAGTAAGGGGCCTGCTGCTGGAAGACTCCCGGGTCATCCCTGCGGATAAAATTATTTTAGCCACCGGCGGAGCATCTTATAGTTTTACCGGCTCAAGCCTAGATGGGATAAACCTCGCTAGAAAATTAGGCCACCAGATTGTGGAACTAAGGCCAGGGCTAGTTCCTTTAGAGACGAGACAGAATTACCCCAGATTGCTTGAAGGGCTGACCCTAAAAAATATCCGCCTGAAATTCAGCGATTTTAAAAAAGAGCTCATCTCCGAAATCGGCGAATTATTGTTTACGGATTTTGGGATTTCCGGGCCCTTGGTTTTATCTTTGAGCGGCGAGATTGCCGATTGGCTAAAAATCAGTAACAATATCTTCGTAGAAATAGACTTCAAGCCCGCATTATCCGCAGAGCAATTAGAGGCGCGCTTTTTAAGGGAATTTAATGAGAATCCCAAGAAGACGATGAAAAATATCCTTAAAGGTTTTCTGCCACAGCGTATGGTTAAGGTATTCATAGAAATAGCCAAGATTAATCCGGATAAGAAGACCAGCCAGATTACTCAAGAAGAGCGCCGCAGAATGATTAAATTGCTCAAAGGTTTTCGTTTAGATATTTTAAGGACGCGGCCTCTTGAAGAGGCAATGGTTACGCGGGGCGGTGTGTCTTTAAAAGAGATTAATCCGCGCACTATGGAATCGCGGCTTGTTCCAGGGTTATATTTTTGCGGCGAGATGATTGATGTGGATGCCGACACCGGCGGATTTAACCTGCAGGCTGCCTTTTCAACGGGATATTTAGCTGGAGAAAGCGCAGCACTATGAGAAATATCTATCTGGCCTCCGATTCTCAGGCGAGAAGAAAATTGTTAGATATCTGCGGCTTAAAATTTAAGGTCTTACCCGCCAGAATAAAAGAGGAGAAAAAGGCTGGTATTTCTTACGCCGCCTTAGTCAAAAGAAACGCCTTAAAAAAGGCGCAAGGCGTGGCCAAAAAAATTAAAAGTGGGATTATCATTGCCGCAGATACAATTTGCCTGCAGGATAAAAAAATATTCGGTAAACCGCAAAATTTAAAAGAGGCGCGCCTGATGTTAAAGCAGCTTTCGCGCAAGCCTCAGTGGCTTTATACTGGATTAGC
>JACRHO010000027.1 GCA_016212045.1 Candidatus Omnitrophota bacterium
CAAACTGCCTTGTGCATCTCCCGTGGCCCGCCGTATCCACCGCCACCACCTTGTTGATATGCCATGTTTCCTCCTTTTATTTCTGCTAAAGATTTAGCCTTAAGTTGTGATTATATGGCTTTTAAAAAAAACTGCAAGTGTTTCTTTATTCTAAGGCGACCTGGTCATTGGGGACCTGCCCAGACTCAGGCGTGGCCTCCATCGCTTTTTTCTCCAGTTTTCTTTGTTTCTTTTCCTCTGCCTTCTTTTTCCTGGCCAATTCTTTCTGATACTTTTTATATGAATAATTATCTCTGCTCACAATACTCTCCTTAATCCCGCTTATGATACCGCGTAGTTAAAGATTTTACTTCAAACAACCACTTTCTACAAGCTATTTATGATGAGGCAAAACACAAACCTAATAGTTTCTTATACTTCTGAATTCAAAACGCTCGCCGAAACGGCAAACGAAGATATGGGGTGGGCGACGGGGAACGATCCCGCAAACCTTCAGAGCCACAGTCTGACGCTCTGACCAATTGAGCTACGCCCACCAAAGATTTAAGACCAATGTATAATACAGTGGCAGTTTCGACACAGCCACTCTAAGTTTTCTATCTTATTATTTCTTCTACTGCCGTCTTTATGATGAACGATTACAACCCTCTTGTCAGTTATACCGCACCGACGGCATTTCTGCGCTACACCCGCCCTTTTCAATAAAGCCCGATAAACAGTTGTTCCGGCTATCCAATTTGGGGCATTTACTCCATATCTTACATTCTTATTTTCCCAAGAACAATGACACCTCACAGAACAAAAGAATTTCTTTCTTTCTGACCGTCTAAAATCTTTCGGTGTCCTCCAGATTCGTTTACCGCAATAATCGCATTCAACCCATTTACCTTTAATCTGTCCTTTTGCGTGGCACTTTATAGAACAAAACTTACCCCATCCTTTTTTTGCATGGAATTCTTTAATATAAAATTCTTTGCCGCAAATTCTACATTTTCTCTTTACCATAAACTAATTTTATCAAAGAACTATAGCATTGTCAAATCAATAATAAAGGCCACAGTCCGATACTCTACCCCCTTCCTTCGCGCTCCTAAGGAGCGCTTCGGAGGGCTAATTAGGCCATACCACCACTATTCTATTCTTTTTTTTCTCTCTTAAACGCTTCCTTAACGGACTTGCCTACTTCCTTGCCGGCGCTGACTGTGCCGTCGATAACCGCGGTAGTCAAGTCGGTTAAACTCTTGAATGCGCCTCTGACAAAATTAGCCGGCAACCCCAGGACATCCTGAGTACTAATCGGCCTTCCTCTTTTCCTTCTTGCCTCAGCCAGGCGGTCTTCAAATGCGGATTTGACGCTGCTGAAGCCAAACTCCGGCCGGGTCATTTTGGTGCGGATGGTAAAATCTAAAACAATCTTTCCCTGATTCAGGGCCTTGAAGACATCTAAAACCATCGCCGCGATTTTCTCGGCCTTATTTATCTCTTCGTCCGCAGGCCGCTCCTTAAACTGGATATCGCTAAGTTCCAGATGGCAGTCAGCGGTAATATTATTATTCAGGCCGTGGATGTTGCTGGAGAAATTAAGCTTTGCCTGCTGGATGCGCGCCTTCTCCAGGTCTACCCATTTGGAATAATAGGGAAATAGATAAATCCCGTCGATGTTTTCTATCTTTAAGTTTGCCTCCATATCTTTCTTATACAGATTCAGCCACCCGTCTGCCGTAACACTGCCCTCTTCGTGGTCTCCCAGCCAGGGAATCTTCCCCTTAAGCTCAAAGTTGGCAATGGCTGAGCGGGGCAGAAGATATAGATTAGTCAGGTCAATATAAATATCTTTGACGATTATCTTAATTCCGCCGTTATCAAGGGTGTGGTCAACAAAATTCAGCGTGCCGTTCTTAATACGCAGGCGCTTGATGATTAAGCGCGGCTGCTGCAGAGGTGCGGGAGCAGCGAGCACTGGCTGCGCTGTAGTTGGAGCCGCTGCGCTGGCCTGCGCCGTTACTTCTCCGGAAGGGACCCCTGCGCCGGCCGGCACTCCTGCCGGTAGGGCCGCGCTCTCAGGGGAAACTTTCTCATAAGTAACTTCCGGATTGGTAATCCGGATATTATTTAAGGCGACATTGCCGGTAAGCATACCCAAAAGGCTGGGCGAAACTGAAATGGCGTCTATCTTGGCCAGGCCCTGGATATTCAGATTTTTTATTTCTATGCTCAGGGGAAGAACCAGGTCAAAATAACCGACGGTCACCTTGCGCTGTGTCAACTCTTGCAGGCGCTGGATCACCATCTGCTTGCCCTTAAAGACAAGAAATAGATACGCGCTGGCAAAAAGAAATACGCAGGCAATAATACCGATAAATAAAATTTTTACCCAGAGTTTCATCATATTTTATCTTAATGCAACGTCCCTGGCGTGATTCGAACACGCGACCCTCTGCTTAGAAGGCAGATGCTCTATCCAACTGAGCTACAGGGACATTAAATTTTCAAGTCGCAGCTATTAAACGCTGTGCGAACCTATTTTGAAAAACTGGCTACTAAAATCTAATCTATGTTACCACCCCGCAGGAGCGGGGCTCCCGTATCTCCCGATTTACCGCTCGGCTTCTGTGGGCAGAAGCCTCGCTGGGCGGCCGTCTGGGGACGGCCTTCTTGCTAATGCAATGCGTGTTCGGCTCTGCTTGTGGCTGGCGG
>JACRHO010000030.1 GCA_016212045.1 Candidatus Omnitrophota bacterium
CTTTTTCGCTGTGAATCTTCGGCCGCACCTTGCCAAAGGTCATTAGCCGGTTACCCAGTTGTTCGCCGCGGCTGGCCATTGCCCACCAGAAGAGAATAATGAGCAAAACCGGCCCTAAGTTAAAAAACATGGCGGCCCAGAAATTACGCACTGGTTTTACCTCAAAATGCTTGAGATTCTGGCGCATCAGGCTTAATAGCTCTGGATCGTTCTCGGGAATATTCACAAAGAAACTCGTATTATCTGTAAATTTCCCCTGCAACACCGCGTCTATTTTGGATACCGATTTAATCTTCTCAGGGTTATCTTTTAGTATCCGGTAAAATTCGCTATACGGTATTTCCTTGGGCACGCCAGTCATGGAAACATTAAAAGAATTAATCAAAAGCAAAAAAATAACAATCGCAAATATCCAACCAAACGGAAAACGCCTGAACAACTTAGCTTTCTTAAGGTTAGGGTTATCTTGCTGCGCCATTTTTATCACCTCGTTTTAGAATTTTTATTATATATTTAACTATCAATAAAATCAAGTATTTATTAACGATTTTTGCGGAGGTAAAAACAAAGGGAATTTTTCTTTTTGACTACCGATAGGCCTAAAGGTAGGTCAACAACTGAATTTACGGGACGGTTAAAAACGAGGTCCTCTATCTCCTTGATATGCTTAAGGGTAAGCCGGCGGGTGTCGCCTTTTAGCTGGCGGATACAGCGGCGCAAAAGCATCCTTTGTACTGCCGGATGTAATTGCCGGAATTTTTTGAGATTGAAATTCTGGCCCAATCGCCTACTCGTCTGCTCGGTAATCCTGTTTAAATAATCATAATCTAGCCCTGAGCTCTCAGCCAAATTGCACAATAGCTCTTTGATATTTTTATTATATTCCTTCTCTAATAAAGGCAGTAATCTATTTCTAATCCTATTTCTAAAATAAATGTCCTTTAAATTAGAGGCGTCTCTGAGCGGTTTTATCTTTTTTTTCTTTAAAAAAGATTCTATTCCCCGACGGCTTATTTCTATTAAGGGCCGGATAATCTGATAGCCCCGGATATCTCTTTTAGGTA
The DNA here is from genome assembly GCA_016212045.1 of Candidatus Omnitrophota bacterium. Taxonomy (GTDB): domain Bacteria; phylum Omnitrophota; class Gorgyraeia; order Gygaellales; family Profunditerraquicolaceae; genus JACRHO01. The sequence continues at coordinate 1,065 of JACRHO010000030.1, forward strand.
AAATCGCCGATAATCCGTAGAGCCCGCTGCCTCTTAAAATGCGCATCAAAACCGTCTCGGCCTGGTCATCAAGATTGTGACCTAAGGCAATCTTTTTGGACCGCGTATCCCCGGCTACTTTAAATAAAAAACCCAAACGCGCGTTTCTGGCTATTTCTTCCAGCGAACCGCCCTGGCTGGCTAATTCTTTCACATTGATTTGCGCCCCGGTAAACGGTAATCTCAATTTTTCTGCCAATTTTTCCACAAATTCTCTGTCTTTATGAGAATCCTTTCTTAACATATGGTCTAAATGGGCGAGGTGTAATTTGAGTTTCCATTTCCGTTTTAGACTCTGCAATAAATACAGTAAGGCCAGCGAATCCGGACCTCCAGAGACGCCGATAACTATAACCTCTCCTTTATCTATGAGACGGTATCTTTTGATCGTGTTCAGGAATTTATTTAAGAGAGACATAGAGAAAAGGTAGGCTATGGTGGCGGCGGGTGGATTTAAACCACCGACTTATCGGGTATGAGCCGACTACTCTATCGGACTGAGTTACGCCGCCGTTTATTTAAATATTCTTCTTGCAAAAAGTAGATAGCCGATGAAGAGGGAATTTAATGAAGTCAGTAATACCACGGCTGCCGCAATATCTTTGACGAGTTTTATCCGCGTGCGGTATTTAGCCGTGAGCATATCCATCATCATCTCAATAGCAGTATTAAAAATCTCTGCCATAAAAACCAGCATTATAGTAATGCATAAAATAATAAATTCTACCGCGTTTAATTGAGAATATACGCCTATGAGTAACGCCGCAAGACCTAACAGAAAAATTATGCGCATATTGCGGTGGTATAAAAATAGATAGTATATACCTTTGGAGGCCAACTTTACGCTCTCAATTAAACCGTGAAAGCGAAAGATATGCCGAAAAACTTTAGTCCGGGTCATGGCTATTTTTTCCTATACGCGTCCAAATACGCATCGCAATATATCTGTTTATTTAAAATTAACTCGGCAGTAATGGCTGCGTCCATCAATTCTTTATCCTGCGGGTCAAGGATGGCAGCGTCAAGCCCATGCGCAATGCTCATTGTCAAAAATGTGCGGTTGATTAGCTTACGCGCAGAACTACCTTGCGAGACATTGCTTAAGCCCACGATGGTCTTGGGTGCAGGTTGAGAGATAATTTTAAATTCATGGATACATTCTAAAATATCTTTCATCTGGGCCTGGGCTACATTTACCGGCATTACTATCGGGTCTAAATAGAGGTCGGCAATAGGAAAACCTTCATCTGAGCAGGTAGCCACAATCTGTGCTGCCAATTCCAGGCGCTGGTCTTTATTTTGCGGAATACCTTTAGCGCTGATGGTCAGCCCAATGAGTAAAGCACTGTATTTTTTCGCTAGCGGCACAATGAGCTTTAATTTCTCTGGGTCGGCAGTAGTAGAATTGATGATAACTTTATTTTTTATTACCTTTAATCCTGCCTCGATGACCTGCGCTTTGCTTGAGTCCAGGGATAGGGGTTTATCTGTTACCTCCTGAATGGTTTCTACTAACCAAGGCATATCGGATGCGGGATCGCGCGAGGCTGGGCCGCAGTTGACATCCAGGGCATCGCTGCCTGCCTTAATCTGCTCCAGGGCACATTTCTGAATCGCAGACTTATCCTTTTCTTTA
>JACRHO010000028.1 GCA_016212045.1 Candidatus Omnitrophota bacterium
CTGCCCCGTAGGAAGGCAGCCACGTGACAAACTTGTTTTCCTGCATTGCTGCCTGGGCCAAGACCTTGCCTAAAAGCATAATCCCCTGCCCGCCTGCGCCGGCGATTATAATTTTCTCTGTCACTTTATTCTCCCGACGGGAAACTCTTTTACCATTACATCCCTTATCCACTCCAGGGCCTTTTGCGGAGTTAGCCCCCAGTAAGTCGGACAAGGCGATAATAATTCTACCAGAGAAAAGCCAATATTATCAATCTGATTAACAAAGGCCTGTTTGATGGCTTTTTTTGCTTTTATAATCTCTTGGGGAGAATGTAATGACGCGCGCTCCACATATTTTACTGCCGGCAACTGCGCCAGGAGTTCTGAAATCTTCAAAGGATAACCTTGCGATTTAACATCTCTGCCTTCGGGTGTAGTGGCGGTCTTCTGTCCGGCTAAGGTAGTAGGCGCCATCTGGCCTCCGGTCATGCCATAAACGGCATTATTGATAAAGATAACCGTCAGGTTTTCTCCGCGGTTAGCCGCATGAATTGTCTCATTAGTGCCGATAGCGGCTAAGTCTCCATCTCCCTGATAAGTAAAAACGATGTTTTCTGGCCGCATTCTCTTTATGCCAGTTGCCACAGCCAAGGCCCGGCCGTGTGCTGCCTCAGAGCAGTCAAAATCCCAGTAATCATAGGCAATCACAGCGCAGCCGACTGGCGCAATAGCAATAACTTTTTCTCTGATGCCTAATTCATCTACCAGTTCGGCAATCAGCCGATGCGCTATGCCATGGCCGCAGCCCGGGCAATAATGCGTTGGGATATTACGCAACGATTTAGGATGGGTAAATATCTTTTTCATTGTTTAGGTTACATAATGTTCCATAAGGTTTCCTAAGGTTCCATAAGGTTACCGTATAATTTCGTGTAACCTTATATAACTTTATGGAACATCAGGCAACCTCATGTAACTTCTGCATTATCTCCTCTTCCGTCGGAACACCGCCGCCAGCGCGGCCCAAAAATTCCACTTTGCACTTTCCGTCCACGGCTAACTTTACATCTTCTAACATCTGTCCATAGGACATCTCAATGACTAAAAATTTCTGGTGACTTGGTGACTTGGTGACTTGGTGACTAAATATATTTTTGGGAAATGGCCATAAAGTTATAGGCCGGATTAAGCCGATTTTTTTACCTTTCTCTCTCAAGCGCTTAACCACGCTCTTGGCAATTCTGGCCATGGTGCCGTAGGCAACTAAAATAATTTTGGCGCCGGCTAAATCAAAACCTTCAAAACGCGTTTCTCTCTCCTCTATAACCTCATACTTTTTCTGCAATACGAGGTTGAGCTGTTCTAAGGCACCTTCCTTAAGATAAAGGGACTTTATTACATTCGGATTTCTTCCTTTACAGCCCGTCAACGCCCAGGATTTTTTATATTTTTGGTTTTTGGTTTTTCCTGCCTGCCGGCAGGCAGGGAGTTTTTGGTTTTTAATCGGTTCCATCATCTGTCCTAACATCCCATCGCTTAAAATAATTACCGGATTACGGTATCTATCCGCTAAGTCAAAAGCCCAAGCCATAATCTCATAAGCCTCCTGCACACAAGCCGGCGCCAAGACTATTGAATGGTAATCTCCGTGTCCGCCGCTGCGCGTGGCCTGAAAATAATCCGACTGCGAGCTAGCGATATTGCCTAAACCCGGACCTCCGCGCATCACATTTACAATCACTGCTGGCAATTGGGCAGCGGCAAGATAAGAAATCCCCTCCTGTTTCAGGCTAATGCCAGGGCTAGAAGATGAGGTCATTGCCCGCACGCCTGCGACGCTGGCACCAAAGACCATATTAATCGCAGAAATCTCTGACTCTGACTGAATAAAGACTCCGCCTCTCTGTGGCAAATGCTCCGCCATATACGCGGTCAGTTCATTCTGAGGGGTAATCGGATAACCGGCATAAAAAGAGCAGCCCGCCTGAATCGCCCCTTCGGCAACCGCGTCATTACCGGTCATAAGAATCTTCTGGTTAGTCTTCATTTGTATATTTCAATACAGCAATCTGGACAGATTATCGCGCAAAGGGCACAACCCAGGCACTCTGCATTTTTTTTAGTTTTTACTGGCTTTATCCCCAAGCGGTTTAATTTATTATCTATCAAAATTATCTGCTTTGGGCAAAAGTTTAGACAAAGTAGACAACC
>JACRHO010000029.1 GCA_016212045.1 Candidatus Omnitrophota bacterium
GTCAATATAACCCTGGACTAAATTATTTTTTTTAATTAGGCCTAAAATCTCTTCGCGATTAAGCATGGCAATTAAAGTTCTGCCTCTAATTTCCTGATTAAGGCGGCTGCCTCTTTAATCAGTGGCGCAGGTAGTAATTTGGCAGTTTCAATTTCTTCTTTTAAGGCCTTAAGTGTGCCTAAAAATCTTCTTACTGTGGCTATTTTTCTCTTCTCCCAGGCCTCTTCTGGATCCAGCTCCTGCCTCTGCCGGATTAAACTGGTGAGGTCTCTTTTGGCCTCCCGGACATCTTTTCCTTTTTCAAAAATATCTTTCTTCAGGCGCGCGTAATCTTCTTCGCCCACGTCTTTTTTATTTCTTGCCAGGCGCAAGACATCAATAGATTCATAGGTAGGCATAGTGGCGGCATTACTTGCGGCCTTATATTCATCAGTTAAATACACGGGTTCTTCTTTCTCCAGAAAATAGTAGGAGCGCAAGAGTTTCATCGCGGTATTTTTTTTGATGCCTATCTCGCGGGAGGTATATATATCAAAGTTGCCAAAGCCCCACTCCTTATAAAGTTTATCCTTCCAGGCCGCATAAAGCGCCCGGCCCAACTCTACCCAGGAGGTCTTAAAATTTTTGGCGCTCTGCAATATCTGATAACGCAAGCCCCCCTCTTCCAAGCCCTCCATCTTTTGCTCAATACTCTCTAAAGATTTCATTTTTACCGGATTCATCTTTTACCTCCAACTTTAATAAACTTTTTCGCTACCTTTAAGCCTTGGGTCTTGGTCTCTATCTTTCCAATTGCCTGCAATTCTTCGAGTTCCTGCAAAATCTTCCCGATTAAAGGCGAGGGTTTGAGATTAAATTCTTTTATCAGGTCGTCGCCATTAACGAGGCGCACTAATTTTTTTTCTTTTTGTTTTCTAAAATATTCCTTAACCAACCCCAGGGCAATCTGCTCATGATGCGCTCGTGTCGTCCGCGAAGTCAAGCGCCCCCGGGTTGCCCGCTGGTCAGCAATGGAGAGTAAAAGTATGCTTACTGCCTCTTTTTGCGCATCGCGAAAATACCGGAATTTTGCCCGGGGAGTAATCTCTTCATTGTCTGCGAGGTAGCCGGGCCGTAAATGCAGAAAAACCATCTTCTCCAGAGAATTTAGTTCGTCATTGGAAAGCTTCAAGAGTTTGGCGATATTACGGGTAAATTGTAAGCCAATTTTCTCATGGCCATGGAATTTAGTCTTGCCGCCAACTCTTCGCTTGGCGCGGGGTTTACCGATATCGTGCAAAAGCGCGCCTAACTTAATCAGGGCGCGGCGCCGGCGGTCACTGGAAATAACCTCGTTAAGATAATCCTGAATCTCTTTATAGTTCTTTAGTTCCTGGATTAAAATATCCAGTTGCCTGAGGGTCTCTAAGGTATGTTCCCAGACATCTAAATGGTGATAGGGGCCTTGCCTGACCCGGCGCATAATTTCAAAATCCGGAAAAATAATTTTTAAGATTTTTAGTTTATCTAACTGCGCAATGTACTCAAAAGAATTAGGTCTATCCAGAATCTTAAAGAGTTCATCGCGGATGCGCTCATAAGAGGCCTGGCTTAATTTTTCCCGTTTTGTTTTTATCTGCCGGAGCGTTTCTTTATCAATTTTAAAACCGAATATACTGGACAAACTAAAAGCGCGTAATATCCTTAAAGGGTCATCGTCAAAGGCCCTTCCACTGACCATCCTGATCACCTCGGATTTTAAATCTCTTCTGCCATGATATGGGTCAATGAATAAATCGCCTAATGGTTTATCGTGGAATACTGCTCCTAATTCCAAGCCCAAGGCGTTTATGGTAAAGTCGCGACCGAGAAGGTCTTGCTCTAAAGTTCCCCCGCGAAAGTCAATAAAATCTAAAGTATAAGTTTTATCATTTATCATTTTTACTAAACGGCAGCATCCGCGCTCTTTATCCAAGACAACAAAACCGGCCTTGATTTCCTTGGCTAATTTGCAGCCAAAACTTATGGCGCCTTTTTTCAAGGAAAAATCTATGTCCAGATTTTCTTTCTCTCTCTTTAAAATCAAGTCGCGCAGATACCCGCCCACAAGATAAAGTTTGACTTTTCTCTTTTTGGCAAAATTAAAAATTATTTTTAGGAGATTTAATTCCTCTTTGTCTAAGGAAGGAGCCATGAGAAGAGTAATCTAATTCTACTTATTCTTATTAAATACCTCGGACTGTTTTAGAACGTCGTCTTCCACAAAGATAGGGGCATGCGCCCTCACTGCCAGGGCAATACTATCCGAAGGACGCGCATCAATGGTCTTGGTGTGACCGGCATTGGTGCGCACTACAATCTTGGCATGGAAGGTATTTTCTTCTAATCTATCAATAATAATTCTGTCAATGCGCGCCTCTAAGTTCTCCAGGGTAGAATGGAATAAATCGTGGGTCAGGGGCCGCGGAGGCTTAAAACCGCTAATCTTCAACTTTATTGCCGAGGCCTCACTCAGGCCAATCACAATGGGCAAGACCCTATTACCATCCTTTTCTTTTAAGACAATTAACTGGTCGTGCCTCTTCTCGTCAATTACAATTTTATTCAATTCCATTTCTACCATAATATAATTTCCTCCTTACCTACGTCGCTGCTTTTCTTTACCGAGGATGCCTTTCAATTCTTCCATAAACTGGCCGATATCTTTAAATTGCCGATATACTGAGGCAAATCTGACATAAGCCACATGGTCTAATGCCCTTAATTTCTCCACCACCAATTCTCCAATTCTGGAGGTGGGGACTTCGCGGTCAGATTTCTTCTGAATGGCCCGCTCAACCTGCGTAACAATCTCTTCCAGCTTCTCTACACTAATCGGCCTCTTCTCGCAGGCCTTCATAATTCCGGAAAGTATTTTTTTACGGTCAAAGGGTTCGCGGCGGCCGTCTTTTTTAATCACCATCAAAGAGACCTCTTCAATATATTCATAGGTAGTAAAGCGTTTGCCACATTTTAGGCATTCGCGCCGGCGCCGAATGGCTGATTCTTCCTGCGTCGCCCGCGAATCCACCACCTTATCTTCTTTATAGCCGCAGAAAGGACATCTCATTTAGTTATTTTTCTCACCCTAATTTTTGCTTCTTTTAAAAGTTCCATCGCCATCTTATCCGGATAGCCCTCACTAATTACAATTTCTTTAATCCCAGCATTAATCAGCATCTTAGCACAAATTATACAAGGCTGGTTAGTAACATAAAGGGTGCTGTCTCTAGTAGTTACTCCATATAAAGCTGCCTGCACCAACACATTTTGTTCAGCATGCAGACCTTTACACAATTCTTGGCGTTCTCCCGACGGAATTTTTAATTTTTGGCGCAGGCAGCCAATATCAATGCAGTGCCTAAGGCCTGAGGGCGCGCCATTATAGCCAGTGGCTAAAATTTTTTTATCCTTTACCAGGACTGCCCCTACCTTGCGCCTGAGGCAGGTTGACCTCCTAGAGACAAGCCCGGCCATCTCTAAAAAATACGCATCCCAACTTGGGCGATGATGGTTCTTTTTTTTCTTCATTTTTCTTTTATTAATTCTGGATACAGCCTAAATCTCCGGGTTAAAGAAAGCACCTCTTCTTTTATTTCTTTTAATTTTTCCGGATTATCACTTCCCTCTATTGCTGCGGTAACAAAGCTGGCAATCTGGCGCATCTGATATTCCTTCATCTTGCGGGTAGTTAACGCCGCGGTCCCCAAACGTATGCCGCTAGTGGTGCTGGCGCTCTTTTTGTCAAAAGGAATAAGATTTTTATTCACCGTGATATTTACCTCTTCTAAGATATCTGAGGCATCTCTGCCGGTAACTCCTTTTTCTGTTAAATCCACCAGGATGAGATGGGTATCGGTAGCGCCGGAAACAATGCGAAATCCTTCTTTAGCTAAAGCCCTGGCCAAAGCCCGGGCATTCTTAACTACCTGCCGCTGATAGGTCCTGAATTTAGGGCTCATTGCCTCCTTAAAGGCCACAGCCTTGGCGGCAATGACGTGCATCAGGGGCCCGCCCTGAATACCCGGAAAAATGTGCGCGTCAATTTTTTTGGCAAATTCTTTTTTGCAAATGACAAAACCGCCCCGCGGGCCTCTTAAGGTCTTGTGGGTGGTGGAAGTCACAAATTCCGCATAAGGAACAGGCGTTGGATGCACACCTGCGGCTACCAAGCCAGCAATATGCGCCATATCCACCAGCAAATAAGCACCGACCTTATCGCAAATCTTACGAAACTCTTTAAAATCAATTTTGCGCGGGTAGGCAGAGGCGCCGGCTAAAATCATCTTGGGCTTATGTTTTTTGGCTAATTCTAAAATCCGGGCGTAATCCAAGGTTTCGGTTTTTTTGTCTACGCCGTAAGTAATCACATTATAAAACATCCCGGAAAAATTATGCGGATGACCGTGGGTAAGGTGTCCGCCGCAGGCCAAATCTAAGGCTAAAACCTTATCTCCGAATTTTAAAGCGGCAAAATAAACCGCCATATTCGCCTGGGTGCCAGAATGCGCCTGGACATTGACGTGCTCTGCGCCAAACAATTTCTTTGCCCGCTCAATTGCCAGACGCTCTGCCTCATCCACATTGACACAACCGCCATACCAGCGCGCGCGGGGATAGCCTTCGGCATATTTATTCGTCAGCACCGACCCCTGCGCCTCTAATACTGCCAAAGAAGCGAAGTTTTCTGAGGCAATCAACTCCAAGGTTTCATCTTGTCTTTTAATTTCATTTTTGATAGCCACATAAATCTCTGGGTCAATATTTTTTAGGTATCTCATCTTATTCTCTAGCCCCTATGATTTTTTCAATTTTTTTGAGCTGATTGAGGCGCCTTAAGTGCCTGCCGCCTTGAAATTCGGTATTTAGCCAGACCTTCAAAATCTTTTTTGCCGCCTGCTCGCTGACAAAACCCGACCCTAATACTAAAACATTACTGTCGTTGTGCTCTCTGGACAGTTGTGCCACCTTGGCGTTATAACATAAAGCCGCGCGCACGCCAGGCACCCTGTTCGCTACAATAGAATGGCCAATCCCGCTGTTGCAGATAAGGATGCCGCGGCTATAGTGGCCTCGAGAAATTTCCTTAGCCAGATGATAGGCAAGTTCAGGGTAATCGCAGCGCTCTTCTGAATAGGTGCCTAAATCTCTCGCCTCGTAATTAATTTTTCCTAAATAGGATTTCACTTTTTCCTTTAAGCGGAATCCGGCGTGGTCAGAGGCGATGATAATTTTTTTCATATGAGTTTAATTATCCTCTCCATGGCTTCTTTAATCAGGCCAAAGGTTTGCGCATAGAATTCAGCGGATTTGCCAATGGGGTCAGCCACATCCAGGTTATTATCGTCTATTTTAGCAAATTCTTTTAATAAAAACACCCTATTTTTTACCTGCGGGGCAAGTTCAAGGACCCGCTCTTCCTGCAGACGCTCCATCACCAGGATAATATCGGATTTTTTCAGCATTTGACTAGTGACCTTTTGCGAGAAGTGACCAGAGACATCTATACCTTCTTTGCTCAAAAGTTCTTTGGTCTCCTCGGTTGGCCCAAGGCCTCCTAACATCATTA
>JACRHO010000034.1 GCA_016212045.1 Candidatus Omnitrophota bacterium
AAACCAAAGCCCTCTGGCAGAATCTCCAATATTCCCTCTCCGAACATCAAACCTTCCTTCTCTGCCTGGGCCTGCAAGACTTTAAAAATTAAATCCTGTTTTCTTAGACCGCTGATGCCATTAAGATTTAGGCCTTTGGCTAATTTATTCAATTCGGCAATCTTCATATCCTTTAAATTTCCAATGTCTAACTTTTCCACAATAACCTCCTTTAATGAGCAGACAATTTATGGAGTCCGAAGGACGACATAAATTGTAGCTGCTTATTTTATTAATGTTACCAGCGTCTGCGAATTAAACCCTTGACAATTTTTGAAACAAAGTTTGATTCCGAAAACAATCATAAGCTCAAAAATTGTCAAGGGTCAAATTCAGCCAGCAAACTTATGTCGCTATCGCTCCATAAGTTTGGGCTTCATTTGACCTCCTTAAGAATTTTTTCTACCTCTTTTTTTGTTTCTTTTAATCTCCCACTATTATCTATTACAAAATCCGCCCAGCGGACCTTATCGGCTAAAGGTAGCTGTGCCTTAATCCTCCTTAAAACATCCTGCTTGCTAAAACCCTTGCGCGCGAGCCGGTTAATCTGGGTTTTCCTGTTTATTTTTACCACTATTAATTTATCTACTAAACCAACTAACCCTGCTTCAATCAATAAAGGCGCATCTAAAACAATGATTTTTGCCGTAGATTTTCTAATCTCGTCCTTGAGGATCCGGATGACCTCTGGATGAATAATCCTGTTTAATTTTTTTAATAATCTCTTATGATTAAATACAATTCTCGCCAACACCTTGCGATTGATGCCGTTGCGTTCTTCAAGAATATCTTTGCCAAAAGAGGCGACTATCTTTTGATAAATTTTACTTTTTGGCCTAATTAATTTATGCACAATTCTATCTGCATCAATGACCTTAGCCCCAAAAGAAGAAAAAATCTTTGCTACTGTCGTCTTTCCGCTGCCAAAACTCCCTGTAATGCCTAAAACTATTTTTTTATCTGCCTTTGGCCTTCTCATATAATTCTATATATTTTTTACCGGACTCCTCCCAGGAAAAATTATACCCCATTGCCTGCAGTGCCACTTTACGCCATTTATCTTTGGATTTATAGGCCTTCGCTGCCCTGTCTATTGCCTTGATTAAATCCTCTTTGCTATACCGCTGGAAGACAAAACCATTATCAGAATTTACCGTATCGGCAAGGCCGCCGGTTTTAAAAACCAAAGGGATAGTGCCATACCTTAAACTAATCATCTGGCCTAAGCCGCAGGGCTCATATTTAGAAGGCATCAAGAATATATCTGAACCCGCATAGATATTATGCGCTAGAGACTCGTCAAATTTCAGGTGCAGAGAGATTACCTTAGGATACTTCTTAGCAATATCTCCCAGAATATTATAGTATTTCTGGTCACCAGTGCCTAGAATAACTAGTTGTAAATCCCTTCTGCAAATCTCTTCAATGCCTTGAGCTAAAATATCAAATCCTTTTTGCTCGGCAAGGCGCGAGACAATGCCAAAGAGCGGCACACCTAGATTAACTGGAAGTTTACAAAGTTTCTGTAAATTTTCTTTATTTTTATATTTATCCTCTATATTTTCTTTAGAATAGTTTTGGGCAATAAATTTATCGCTTTCCGGATTCCTGATGGTATAATCCAGGCCATTGAGTATCCCGAATAGCCAACCCTTACGCTTATTTAAGACGCCTTCCAGGCCATAACCAAAGTCCTTGGTCTGTATCTCTTTGCTATAGGTAGGACTGACCGTATTGATGATATCTGAAAATACTATTCCCGCCTTTAAAAGATTAATCTTGCCGTAGAATTCAAAACACTCCATATTAAAAAGGCTCCAGTCCAGGCCTAATTTAGGAAATTCCTCTTTGGCAAATAAACCCTGATAACCTATATTGTGGATGGTCAAGAGCGTCTTTATATCCTTATAAAAATTATCCTTCTGATAAAGTTTCTCTAGATATACAGGTATTAACGCTGCCTGCCAATCATGGATATGGATAATATCAGCCTTGAAATTAATTTGCTTTAATAATTCTAATGTCTTTTTACAATAATAAGAAAACCTGTCCAGATTATCTTTGTAATCTCCATTTTTATCCCCATAGAGACCATCGCGATTAAAATATTTATCATTTTCAATAAAGTAAACTTTTATGTTTTTACCGATAATGGAGCAAGAGATATCTTTTGTTAAATTTTGAATTGTTTTATAAGCTGGCATAATAATAATCACATCCTGACCTAAATTTTCTAACGCCAAAGGCAATGCCCCAGCTACATCTGCCAGGCCTCCGGTTTTAGCAAAAGGAACCGCCTCTGATGCGCAAAGTGCTATCCGCATTTAATATCCTCCATTTTTAATGAGCAGACAATTTATGGAGCACGAAGTGCGACATAAGTTGTAGCGTCCATCATTTTACTATCTATCAGCGTCTGCGAATTATACCCTTGACATTTTTTGCGTTTGTTTAGGGGTTGCCTTTGAAATCAATCCTTATTTCAAAAAATGTCAAGGGTCAAATTCAGCCAGCAAACTTACGTCGCTAGTCGCTCCGTAAGTTTGGGCTTCATTTGACCTCCATCATTTCCAACCAATTCCTGCCCTTTTTTAAATTGACCTTAACAGGCACGTCTAATTTTAAGACATTCTCCATTTTATCCTTTACTAAATGCGCGAACTCTTTTAATTCGCCTATTGGAAGCTCAAATACTAGCTCGTCATGAATCTGGATGAGCATCCGCGCCTTAGATCTCTTCAGGGTAATCTCTTTATGTATCTCTATCATTGCCAGTTTAATCAGGTCGCTGGCTGAGCCCTGGATCGGGGTATTCACTGCCTGACGCTGGGCAAATTGCCGGATAGCCTGATTTTTATTATTTATCTCCGGGATATATCTGCGCCTGCCTAAGATAGTGGTGACAAAACCGTCATCTTCTGCCTTTTTAATCTGGGCTTCTATATAAACTTTAACTTTCGGATAACGGATAAAATAGGCGTCAATAAAGCCTTGCGCCTCATCTACAGGTATGCCCAAATCCCGCGAAAGCCCCCAGGAACTCAAACCGTAAATAATCCCAAAGTTTACTCTCTTGGCTACCTCGCGCATAGCATCATCTATATCTTTATCTTGCAGCCCATAGATTAAAGAGGCGCTAATTTTATGTACATCTTTATCTTTTTTAAATGCCGTGATTAAATTTTCATCTCCAGAAAGATGCGCCAGGATTCTTAATTCTACCTGCGAATAATCGCAGGATAAAAGACAATTATCTGGGCTGCTACTAATGATGGCCTGCCGGATTTTTCTACCAATATCAGTCTTGACGGGTATATTCTGCAAGTTAGGGTTGCTAGAACTTAAGCGCCCTGTCTCTGTCGCTGCCTGGTTAAAAGACGTATGAATCCTGCC
>JACRHO010000031.1 GCA_016212045.1 Candidatus Omnitrophota bacterium
CATGAGATTACGCCTTCTGCGGTCTCCGGCGCCTTTAAGAAGCCGCGCGATTTTGACGCCAAGATGATTGAGGCCCAGGCTGGCCGCAGGATTTTGGATCGCATTGTCGGTTATTTCTTAAGCCCTTTGCTCTGGAAAAAGATCGTACGGGGATTAAGCGCCGGCAGGGTGCAGTCAATAGCCCTGCGGTTGATTGTAGAACGGGAAAGAGAGATTCAGAATTTTATTCCCCGGGAGTATTGGGAGATAGAGGCGGAATTGAATAAAGTCACCAAGTCACCAAGTCACCAAGTCACCAGTCCATTTTTGGCAAAGTTAGAGAAGATAGACGGCAAAGATGCCCAGATAAAGAATAAAAAGGAAGCAGATACTCTGGTTAATGACATCAGGCATCAGCGCTTTATAGTTTTAGAAATCAAAAAGAGCGAGAAAAAACGTTACCCGCAACCCCCATTTATCACGAGCAGCCTGCAGCAGGAGGCCTTTAATAAATTAAATTTTAATGCCACCAAGACGATGATTATTGCCCAGCAGCTTTATGAAGGTGTGGATATCGGAGAGGCCAACCCCGTGGGTTTAATCACCTATATGCGCACTGATTCCCCCCGCGTTGCCCCAGAGGCAATCAGAGAAGTAAGGAGTTTTATCTTAAAGAAATTCGGCAAAAATTATTTACCCAAGGAGCCCAATGTCTATAAAGTAAAGAAACTGGCGCAGGAGGCGCACGAGGCCATCCGGCCTACATTAGTTAGTCATTCTCCAGAGAGCCTCAAAAGTTATTTAAGGCCGGAGCAATATAAATTATACGAACTGATTTACTACCGTTTTATTGCCAGCCAAATGACTCCGGCGCGGTATCTCGTAACCAGAGTAGATATCCAGGCCGGCAGGTATCTCTTTGGGGCTTCTGGCAGCACCTTGATTTTTGCCGGTTTTACCATCCTTTATAATAACCAAGAGGAAAATGAAAAGAAACAGATTCCTCCACTACACAAAGACGAGGTTTTAGAATTATTAAAACTAATTCCCTCACAGCACTTTACTAAACCGCCGCCCAGATTTTCCGACAGTTCTTTAATTAAAACCCTGGAAGAAGAAGGCATTGGTCGTCCTTCTACTTACGCGCCGATTATCCATACCTTGGTCCTGCGGGATTATGTACGCCGGCTGAAAGGCTATTTCTCTCCCACGGAATTAGGAACAACAGTCTGCGAGATGCTCGTGGAATATTTCCCTAAAATTATGGATGTTAAATTTACTGCGTCAATGGAAGAGGAACTGGATGGGATTGAAGAAGGAAAGGTCAATAAAATCAAGGTCTTAAAAGATTTTTACCGGCCATTTAAAGAGAGCCTGGATTTTGCCCAGAATAATATCAAAAAAGAGGTGATTACGACCAAGGAGATTTGCGAGAAGTGCGGCCGGCCAATGGTGATTAAGTGGGGCAGAAAAGGAAAGTTTTTGAGTTGTTCGGGTTATCCTGTCTGTAAGTACGCCAAGTCTATCACTACCGGCGTAAAATGCCCGGAGCCTGGCTGCGCAGGAGAATTGATTGAGCGCCGCTCCCGGCGCGGATTTTTCTACGGCTGCTCAAATTTTCCCAACTGTCGGTTTACCTCAAAAACACTGCCGGAAGAGAAAAAATAAGGGATGGAACGCTACGTTGAGAAATTTATCAGGTATTTGGAAATTGAGAAAAATTATTCCCCGCACACCATCTTAAATTATAAATTAGACCTGCAGGATTTTAAAAAATTTTTAGGCGAAGCACCATTAGAAAAAGTTGATTACCTAACTCTAAGAAAATACCTGGCTTGCTTGAAAGAAAAGAATTTTAAAAGCCGCACTTTAGGCCGCCACCTCTCTACCTTAAGGTCTTTTTTTAAATTCTTAACCCGCGAAGGTTATTTAAAAGATAATCCTACTTTAAGTCTTTCCAGCCCCAAATTAGAAAAACACCTGCCGGTATTTCTGACTGAAGGTGAAGTAACCAAATTGATTGAGGCGGCCATCCCCAAAAACGAATTGGGCTTGCGCAATAGGGCAGTTTTAGAGACATTTTATTCCACAGGAATGCGCATCTCAGAATTAGTAGGGCTAAATACCGACGATATAGATTTTATCAGCGGCGTAGTCAAGGTAATGGGCAAAGGAAAAAAGGAACGCCTGCTTCCAATCGGAGAGCATGCCATCTCGGCTATCCGGCATTATTTAGAAAGAAGAAGAAAAAAGATGCGCGAACTCTTCTTAAACAAAAACGGCCATCGTATCACTGACCGCGGCATCCGGGGCGTGGTGGCTAAATATATCCGCTTAGCCAGCATCAGGCAAGGGGTCTCCCCGCACACCTTAAGGCATTCCTTTGCCACGCACCTTTTAAATCGCGGCGCGGATTTAAGGAGCGTGCAGGAACTCTTAGGCCATGCTAACCTTTCTACCACCCAGATTTATACCCATCTTACCACTGAAAGATTAAAAAGCGTCTATGACAAGGCGCACCCGAGGGCATAATGTCTATCATTTATAATTTAATATTTACGTTTATTATCGTCATATACTTTCCTATATATTTATGCAGAAGGAAGTTTCATCAGGGTTTTCTCTTGCGCCTGGGGATTTTGCCCAAGAATCTGGAGCTAGGCCGGCCTATCTGGCTCCACGCGGTCAGTGTAGGCGAGGCAATGGTCGCCAAAAACCTTTTAGAAGAATTAAGAATAATATATCCTGACAAAAAGTTTGTGCTTTCCACAGTGACTACTACTGGCAATAAAATCGCCAGAACCATCGCCCAAAATAGCGATTTTGTCACCTATCTGCCGTTAGATTTTAGTTTTATTGTTAGGAGTGTGATAGATAGGATTAACCCCAGTTTGTTTATTTTGGTTGAGACAGAATACTGGCCGAATTTAATCTCGTATCTTTATCAAAAAAATATCCCTATTGCCGTGGTAAATGGTAGAGTTTCCGATCAATCATTCCGGGGCTATGCTCTAATAAAAATTTTCTTAAAGTCAATCTTAAAGAAAATTGACCTCTTCTGCGTCCAGACCTCCCGCGACGCCGAAAGATTAATCCGTTTAGGCGCGCCAAAAAATAGGGTGCAGGTAACTGGAAATATGAAATTTGACCTAAAAGAACAGGTATTATCCTTTGACGTCTCAGGTCTGCAGTTAAAAGAAGAAGAGCAGTTATTGGTCTGCGGCTCTACCCATCCGGGAGAAGAAGAGATTATCTTGAATGTTTATGATAAATTGTTAAAAGAATTCCCAAATTTACGGCTCTTAATTGCCCCGCGGCATCCTGAGAGGTCTGAAGAGATAGAGCGGATTACTATTAGATATGGTTTTAATCCTTTAAGGATTACTCAGTTAAATGCGTCACCAGGTCACCAGGTCACCAGGTCACCAGTTTTTATCCTGGATACCATCGGTCAACTTCTATCTTTTTATAGCATTGCCGATATCGTCTTTGTAGGCGGCAGCCTCACTAAGACCGGCGGCCACAATATCTTAGAGCCAGCGGCCTTAAGCAAGCCGATTTTATTTGGTCCGCAGATGTTTAATTTCCGCGATATCGCGGATTTATTTTTAAAAGAAAAAGCCGCGCTATTAATTCGTAATCAAAAAGAGTTTGCCGAAAAAATAAGATACCTATTACAGAACCCCTCCCCGGCATCACTCTTAGGCCAGCGCGCCAAAGAACTCATCCAGCGCAATCAAGGCGCTACCCTGCGCAGCGCCGAGTTAATCAAAACTCTCCAGAAAAGAATTATTGCATAAAAGTTTAGTTGTGTTAAAATTCTACTAAAGTATAAAATTGAGGAAAATCTAAAAAATGGAGATTAGGGCCAGGACCAAGAATAATGTGATTATCTTAGATTTGTTTGGCCGGATTGATATAGATTCCGCCAACCTCATTGAGGCAGTAGGCCAGTGCCTGCACGATGGCTATACCGATATACTCTTGAATTTTGAAGATGTAGAGTTTATGGACTATATGGGCGTATCGGCAGTAACCCTGGCTTATAAAGAAGTGATGAATTATCAAGGCAGGATGAAGTTTATCAATATCCCTACGCATATCAAGCATATATTTTCTGTGACCGGCCTGGATAAAGTGATTGAAATCCACGCCAGCGAGGATTTAGCGGTAAATAGCTTCAAGGAGGATAAGGTTATAGAAAATATCCAGAAATTGCAATTAAGGCGCAGGTTTAAGCGCCTGCCCATTGATATCAAGGTAGAATTAAAAGAGAAATACGCTAGAAACCCTGTCTGTTTAAAGGTAGATACGGTAAACTTAAGTGCGGTGGGCGCATACATATACGGCTGTGATAAATTTAAACTTGGCGATGAG
>JACRHO010000032.1 GCA_016212045.1 Candidatus Omnitrophota bacterium
GCTGACGATAGCAACTTAGAGAATTTATTAAAGCACTATCAGCATAAATATGTATTATTTGGTTTTTCGGATAAGGCCCAGATCTATCCGCGGCAGATAAAAATGCGCGGCCTGGCTTCTGAATTTGATTGTTTCTGCCGGAATAAATTTGTGGAGAGGTTTAATCTAGCATTGGCGGGGAGGCATAATATTTCTAATGCCCTGGCAGTAATCGGCCTGGGCTTAGAGTTAGGAATAAATTTAGAGACCATCAAAAAAACACTGGCCAGTTACCGCGGGGCAAAGAGGCGCCTGGAGGTTAAGTTTCATCAGGATTATTTAATAATTGAAGATTATGCGCATCACCCCACTGAGATAAAGGCCACGCTTGCGGCGATAGAGAACCTAATGCCTAAGCGCATTATTGCGGTATTTCAGCCGCACCGTTATAGCCGCACTAAATTACTCCTGGATGAATTTGGCCGGAGTTTTGCCTTAGCCGATTATGTTATTATCACCGATATATATCCTGCTGGCGAACCGCCTATAGAAGGCATTAGCGGCAGGAGTATCTATGAGAAGATAAAAGAATATTCTCCGCAGAAAGAGATATATTTTTTACCTAAAGAGGAAATCACCAGCCACATCTTAAAAATTATAAAACCCCAGGACCTAATTATTACGTTAGGTGCCGGCGACATAACTAAGACCTGCGATGAATTGGTGGAAGCAATTAAATCCCGTTAAAAATATTAATATAATTGGTCCTAAAATGATTTTTAACGGGATAAAAGGAAAGGTTAAGTTAGCCGAGCCGCTTAAAAGACATACTACTTTTAAAATCGGAGGCAGAGTCCGTTTTTTCATTGAGCCAAGAGATACCGCGGATTTAAAACTATTGCTGATTTTAAGAAAAAGATATAAGATACCGCTTTTAGTCATCGGAGGAGGAAGCAATATTCTGGCCGGCGATAGAGGAATGGACTGCGCAGTAATCCGTTTAAGCTCGCCTTATTTTAAAAAAATATCTTTTCAAGATAACCGCTTAGAGGCAGGCGCAGGGAATTTTCTGCAGAGATTAATCTCTTGCGCCCAGAAACAGGGACTTTCAGGTTTAGAGTTTCTGGCAGGGATTCCCGGGACCTTAGGCGGGGCATTAGCGATGAATGCTGGAGCCTGGGAGAGAAACATTGCAGATTTAGTAGAAAAAGTTACGGTGATGGATTATAATGGTAAGGTAAAGGCTTTCACTAAAAAATATCTCCAGTTTGGTTATCGCCAGTCAAATTTAGCAAAATATATAATTCTCAAGGCCCGGCTAAAGTTAGACAGGCGAGAAAAAAAAGAAATCACAAGACAAATAGACAGATATATTAGCCAGCGCAAGAATACACAGGAGCTATCAGGTTATTCCGCAGGTTGTATATTTAAGAATCCTGAAGGTTATTCTGCCGGAAGATTAATAGATTTGTGCGGTTTAAAAGGTAAGCGTATCGGCAGGGCATACATCTCACCTAGACATGCAAATTTTATCTTGCATAAAGGAAAGGCCTGCGCAAAAGATGTCTTAAAATTAATGGGATTAGCAAAGAGGCAGGTGAAAGATAAGTTTAATCTCAGATTAGAGCCAGAGATAAAGATATGGAAATAGGTAAAATTGGTGTTTTAATGGGTGGACCTTCTACTGAGCGCGAAATTTCGTTTAAATCGGGGAAGGCAGTGTTTGCGGTTCTGAAAGAAGCAGGGTTGGATGCCGTCCCAATAGATATAGAAACCGATGATAAAGAAAAGAATATCAGTTTAATTAAATCTTATCATATAGATTGCGCATTTTTAGCCCTGCATGGCCGCTTTGGCGAAGACGGCACCATTCAGGAGATTTTGCAGGGCATACGAATGCCTTATACCGGCTCAGGAGTCAAGGCAAGTAAATTAGCCATGGATAAGATTGCCTCAAGGAAAATCTTTGCGCAGAATAATTTACCCGTTCCCAGATATAAACTTTTAGCCAAAGATTCCTATAATCCGGATTATATAAGCGAGAATAATTTTAGCCTTCCCGCAGTAATTAAACCTGCTACTCATGGTTCAAGTATTGGATTATCCATTATTGAGCATAAAAATGACTTAACTAAAGCTGCGGAGTTGGCCTTTCAGTTTGACGAGAGGGTAATTATAGAAGAATACCTTAAGGGTAGAGAGGTTACCGTAGGGATATTAGACAGACAGGCCCTGCCAGTCATAGAGATAATCCCGAAAAAAAGATTTTTTGATTACGAGGCCAAATACACCAACGGTATGACTGATTATATCGCGCCGGCACAACTGCCGGATAGTATTGCCAAGATGATTCAGGCAGTGGCTTTATCCGCAGACCAGCTTTTAGACTGTTATGGCTGCTCGCGGGTGGATATGATTTTGGGCGAAAATGGCATTCCTTATATTTTAGAAGTAAATTCTATTCCGGGTATGACCGAGAATAGCCTCTTGCCCAAGGCGGCGAGGATCTGCGGCATAGATTTCACCCGGCTCTGCCTGAGATTAATAGAATTAGCCTATGAAAAGACAAAGGTTTAATTTCAAAAAGCGCACTAGAATTCCTAAATTATCGCCTAAGTTAATACCTATTTTAATCGTCATTTTTCTGATTATCTGTTTTGTGGTTGGCCTGGGTTATATTTTAAGGCAATTAGATTTCTTTAAAATAAAAGAGGTCATACTAAAGAAAGACGTCAGGGCCGACCTGTCTTATTTAAAGGGGCAGAATATATTTACTCTTGATTTAAGTAAAGAATCAAGGTATATTTTACAATCATACCCTACCTATAAGAAAATCAGATTGGTCAGGATTTTACCTGACCGGCTCTTTGTAGATTTTGTAAAGAGGGTGGCGCTTGCCCAGGTAAAATTATACAGATATTTCTGCGTAGATGAAGATGCGGTTTTATTTGATGGCGAGCTTCAAGAAGAACTGCCGCTGATTGTGGGGTTAGAGACAAAAATATTCGGGCCAAAACTCGGGCGCAAATATAACGTTAAGGAATTGGAGCTTGCCCTAAATATAATAAAAGAAATCAGAAGAAATAGGATATTAAAAAAATGCAGCATTAAAAAAATAGATGTTACCACCACTTCTAATGCGGCGTTTTTTTTACCGCTGCCGGCAAAGGCGCAAGGCCAGGTCAAAGTAAAAAAAGTAGCGTCACCTGCGGCCATAGAGATAAAAATCGGAGAGGATAGATTAAGGGATAAGGTTAATTTTTTGAGCACGTTGTTGGTTCAGGTGAGAAAGGACTTGGCGAATATTAAGTATATTGACCTGCGTTTTAAGGAGCCGGTAATAAAGTTTAACGATGTTAACAAATAATTATATCTGCGGGTTGGATATTGGCTCAAGTAAAATCAGTGCGGCAGTGGCCTTGATTAAGCGCCGGCACATTGAGAATATTTTCTTTGAGACGCTGCCCTCAAGGGGGATTGAGCGGGGGGCGGTGGTAGATTCCATAGAATTAGTCGGGGTATTGGGAGAGGTTCTAAAGAACCTAAAGGCAAAATCGGCCATAAATATCAAATTTGTTTATCCGAGCATCTCGGGCGAAGATATAGTCACCAAGCATAGCCATGCGATTATACCGCTGGCAGAACACGGCAATAAAGTCATTACCCCTTCGGATATCCAGAGGGCAATTGAACAGGCGCGGATACTCGGCTGTAGCCTCGAGGAAGAGATAATCCATAAGATACCCTTTAGTTATGCGATTGATTCGCGCAGCAATATTGTTAATCCTCTGGGATTATACAGTCATAGATTGGAGGTAGACCTGTATTTGGTCTGCGTTAAATTACCCAGCGTCCAGAGTCTTAACCGGGCAATAAATCAGGCCGGTTATGAGATAAAGGATTTATTCATCTCTGGCCTGGCCGAAGCTGATGTTATATTGCATGAGAAGGCCGCTAAAGAAGGTATCACGATATTGTGCGATATAGGCAAAGGCATAACGCAGATACTCATATTTAGAGACGCTAGCCTCAAGGGGATTGAAGTCTTGCCGGTAGGCGGAGATGATTTAACCAAAGAATTAGCAAATACCTTAAAGATTCCTTTGGATTTGGCAGAAGACGTAAAAAGGTCATATGCTATAGTAGGCGATTTTAGCCAGATAAAAGAAGACAAAGAAATCCTGGTCAAAAAAGATGACAATTATAAACCCCTTAAACATAGATTGGTTGCGGAAATAACTACTGCTAAAGCAGAACTGCTCTGCGCCGAGATAAAGAATAGAGTGGAAAAATTGACCCCCTTGAATGAGATAGATAATTTTTTTGCTCTCGGAAGGACAGTGCTCTTAGAAGGGTTTTTAGAGACGCTAGAAAATACTTTGTCTGTGCCGGTAAGATTAGGTCGGATTAACCACTCCGATATTCTTCCTTTTGTGAACACTAACCCTGCTCTTTCTGGACAGAATTACCTAAATTACCTGGTAACTTTAGGGATAATCTGCCGCGCCCTGCATAAAGAGCAACGTTTTAATCTATTTTTCAAAGAGCCCGCCGTCCGTAACCCCGTCGTTAATGTCATCAATAAGTTTAAAGACTTATATCAGGAATACTTTTAGTAAGCCCACTTTTGATTGACCATTCTATTTTATTAGGTATAATATGTTAGTTTAGGATGATGATTAAGGAAAATATTGCCAAGATAAGAGAACGCATCGGGTTAGTCTGTTCAAGAGTTAATCGCGATTATAAAGAAATAACCATTATTGCCGTAAGTAAAGGTAGGTCAGCGCAAGAGATAGAAGAGGTAATTGAGGCGGGCATTACCGACATCGGCGAAAATAAAATCCAGGAGGCAATCCTTAAATATAACGATATAACGAGCCAACGAGCCAACGCCCAACGAATAAAATGGCATATGGTCGGGCATTTACAGACTAACAAAGTAAAAGAGGCAGTGAAAATCTTTGATTTAATTCAATCAGTAGATAGTCTACGTCTGGCCCAAGAAATTGACAAGCAGGCAGCTAAAATTAATAAAATTCAGGATATTTTAATTGAGGTAAATGTCGCGCAGGAAGCCAGTAAATTCGGCCTCAAACCCGAAGAGACAATTCCCGCAGTTAAAGAGATAAACAAACTTAAGAATGTAAATATCAAAGGTCTGATGACTATTGCCCCCATTGTTGATCATCTTGAAGAGAGCCGGCCTTATTTTAAGAAGTTAAAAGAATTATTGGAAGAGCTTAACGCACGACGCCCGACGCACTACGCACTACGCATTCTATCCATGGGTATGAGCGATGATTTTGAAGTTGCCATAGAAGAAGGCGCCAATATGCTGAGATTAGGTCGAGCAATATTTGAATATTAAAATAATGGAAAATATAGGGATTATAGGATATGGGAATATGGGTGCGGCTATCGCCCAGCAACTGCAATCTAAATACCGGATTTTTGTCTTTGACAAAGATAAAAATAAAACCAAAGATATTTCCGGCATAAATATAACTAAAAACCTAACCGATTTACTCAGTAAAGTTGAGGCAGTAATAGTGGCAGTAAAACCGCAGGATTTTACTGGCCTCTTAAAACAGATTAGGCATGAGGCGCAAGATAAATTAATCATTTCCATTGCTGCTGGCATCAGCACGCAATATATTGAAAAGATTTTAGAGGACAGAAGGGTAATCAGGGTGATGCCGAACATAGGAGTAGGGATAGCCGAATCCGTAACCTGCTTATCTAAAGGCGCTTTTGCCACAGATGAAGATTTGGCCTTTGCGCAGGAATTATTTTATTATCTGGGGACGACCAGGGTAATTAAAGAGGAAATGATGAATGCGGCTACAGCCATCTCTGGAAGCGGACCGGCATATATTTTTAGTTTTATTGTTGAAAATGCCTTAGACCCAGGAGACATCCCCGAACACACTAGGCATGACCTGATGAAGCGGCTGAAATCTGCTGCAGAGAGCGTAGGGTTTAATCCTGAAGAGGCGAGTTTCTTAGCCGTCAATACGACAAATACTGCTTTGAGTTTACTCAAAAAAACTAAAGTTGCGCCTTTAGAATTAATAAGACAAGTGGCTTCTAAAGGCGGAACTACTGAGGCGGCGCTGGCAGTTTTAAAAAAAGGCGGTTCTTGGGAAGAGGCGGCGCTTGCTGCCTTCAGGCGCGCCGAAGAATTATCTAAGAAAGGATAATTTTAAGATGGGAAAAATCGGAATTATCGGCGGAAGCGGATTGTATAAAATGGAAGGTCTGAAGGGCATCGAAGAAGTATCGGTAGATACGCCTTTTGGCAGGCCTTCGGATAAACTTATCTTAGGGACGTTAGGAGACAGAGAGGTAGTATTTTTGCCGCGCCACGGAATCGGTCATCGTCTCTCTCCCAGTGAGATTAACTACCGGGCGAATATTTTTGCCTTGAAGAAACTCGGCGTAGAAAGAATTATCTCGATTACTGCCTGCGGCAGCCTCAAAGATGAGTTGCGGCCGTTAGATTTTGTGATAGTTGACCAGTTCGTTGACCGCACTAATCACGCCCGGGAGATGACCTTTTTTGACCAAGGGATAGTGGCGCATATTGTCTTTGCCCATCCGGTTTGCGCGGACCTTGCTAATTTAATCTATGAGACAGGAGAAAAACTAAAATTAAATATGCATAAAGGCGGGACTTATATAAATATGGAAGGCCCGGCATTTTCTACTTTAGCTGAGTCAGGCCTTTACCGCAGTTGGGGTATGGATGTTATCGGGATGACTAATCTAGCTGAGGCAAAGTTGGCCCGGGAGGCAGAGATTTGTTATTCTACCCTTGCCTGCGTTACCGATTACGACTGCTGGCATCCCCAACATGAAAGCGTGACTATTGACTTGGTCATCCAGAATTTAATTAAGAATGTAGAAAATGCCAAAAAGATTTTAAAAGAGGCAATAAAAAATATACCCTTAGAGCGCAGCTGTACTTGTCAGGATGCCCTGAAGTATGCGATTATTACTGATAAAAAACTTATCCCGGCAAAAGTAAAAAAGGATTTGGAGATAATCATTGGAAAATATCTCAAATAATAAAGATTATAAAACTACCTTAAATTTACCCCACACTGATTTTCCGATGA
>JACRHO010000033.1 GCA_016212045.1 Candidatus Omnitrophota bacterium
GAGGCAGGCCTCCTGCCAGGGGCAATGCTACGGAACAAAAATCTGCATTTTATTTGCAGGCACGTCTTTGTAAAAGTAGAAAATAACAATACGCCATTTACCCATTTATACCGCCAGAGCCAAGTCCTGAAAATCCCCATTGCCCATAATGAGGGTAACTATTATATAGACCAAGAGGGATTAGGCGAACTTAAAAAAAATAATCAGATTGTCTTAAGATATTGTAGCCGGGAGGGCGAGGCTAAAGAGAAATTTAATCCTAACGGCGCCAAAGATAATATCGCCGGCATCGTGAATAAAGAAGGTAATGTCTTAGGGATGATGCCGCACCCAGAAAGAAGTTCAGAGATGCTCTTAGGTTCTGGCGACGGGCTACTTATTTTTAAATCTATATTGAAGTGGCTAAAGGATAGATAAATGACAACGCCCAAAAATTATGAGGCCTTGGGTTTAAGCGAAGAAGAATACCAGAGGATCTTTACTATTCTCGGACGCCAGCCTTCTCTTACGGAGTTGGCGATGTTTTCTGTAGAATGGTCTGAGCATTGCGGATATATCCATTCTAAGAAGATGCTCCAACTTTTGCCAAAGACAGGCAAATACCCTACGCTTATCGGAGAAGATTCAGGCGGGATTATCGTTGACGGCTTGGCAATAGTTTTTAAGATGGAGAGCCACAATCATCCCTCGCAAGTTGAACCTAAGCAGGGAGCGGCTACTGGCGTGGGTGGAATTATTAGGGATATTTTTACTGCTGGTGCCAGACCCATAGCGCTCTTAGATTCCTTGCGCTTTGGCCCGCCAAAAGAACCTTATAACAAATATCTTCTTGCCGGGGTAGTGGATGGGATACAGTTTTACGGAAATTGCGTGGGAGTACCGACAGTAGGCGGTGAGATATATTTTGATGAAAGTTACAGCGGGAACTGTTTAGTGAATGTCATGTGTATCGGGATAACTAAAAAGGAAAAGATAGCCCGGGCGCAGGCGCAGGGAAAAGGAAACGTCATTATTTATGCGGGCGCAAGCACAGGTAGAGACGGTATCGGAGGCTGCAGTATCCTGGCCTCCCAGGAATTTAAAAAAGGCGAGGAAAAAAGGCCGTCGGTACAGATTGGAGACCCTTTTACGGAGAAATGTTTAATTGAGGCGACCTTAGAGGCGCTTGATACAGGCTACGTTGTGGGGATTAAAGATATGGGTGCGGCCGGGCTTACCTGCGCCTCAAGCGAGATGGCTGCGGCAGGGGAGTCGGGAATAGAGATAGAACTGGAAAGAGTCCCCCAGCGAGAAAAAAATATGGCCCCCTGGGAAATCATGATGTCGGAATCGCAAGAGAGGATGCTTTTATGCGTGAAAAAAGGAAGAGAGAAGACAATTGAGAAAATTTTCTCCAAGTGGGGGCTAAATGCAACTGCGATAGGCAAGGTTAAGGAAGATGGCACAGTGCATATAAAATATAAAGGAGAAACTGTAGTAGAGGTAAAAGCCGATGACCTAACCAGCGCCCCGATGTATGACGTAAATTATCAGAAACCTGATTATTTAGATGAAGTAAATAGGCTGGAGATGAATAAGTTGCTCGAGCCCAAAGATTATAATAAGATTTTGTTGCAGATAGTAAGCTCTCCTTCGCTTGCCAGCAAAGAATGGGTCTACCAGCAATATGACCATATGGTAGAGACTAATACCTTAGTCTTACCGGGATCGGATGCCGCGGTTTTACGCTTAAAGGGTACCAATAAAGCCATTGCCGCGACCACAGACTGTAATAGTCGGTATTGTTATTTGCACCCTTATCGGGGTGCACAGATTGCCGTAGCAGAGGCAGCCAGAAATTTAGTTTGTGCTGGCGCAGAGCCAGCAGCAGTCACCGATTGTCTTAATTTCGGCAACCCCAAAAAGCCGGAGAGGTTTTGGCAGTTTAAGCAATGCGTAGAAGGCATCGCATCTATCTGTCAGGTTTTTAATCTTCCCGTAGTCAGCGGCAATGTCTCTTTTTACAACGAAAGCCCCCAGGGCACAATTTTTCCTACGCCAGCCATTGGTATGGTTGGAATTGTCAATGATATGAAAAAAGTCTGCACCCAGTATTTTAAAAAAGAAAACCAGAATATAATTCTTCTGGGGATTTGTAAAGAAGAGTTGGGAGGTAGCGAGTATTTAAAAGAAATTCACCAATTAGTAAAAGGCGATGCTCCAGAACTTGATTTATTTTTAGAGCAGGCGGTGCAGGCCACCGCAAAAGAGGCGATTAAGAAGGGGTTGGTTAGTTCGGCGCACGATTGCGCTGAGGGCGGGTTAGCGTTAGCTTTAGCCGAATGTTGCATTTCCCATAAAGAAAATATGGTAGGGGCAATGATTGATAATTTAAATTTTGACATACGTAAAGATGCCTTACTTTTCGGAGAATCTCAATCCAGGATTATTCTTTCTTGCAGTAAATATTCTGTAGCCAAGATCAGGCAGATTGCAGGTAAATACCGGGCGCCTTTGCGTATCATTGGCAAGACAGGAGGCAGGCACCTGGTCATCTTAAATGGTAAAAGAAAAATAATTAACTTACCTTTAGAAGATTTAGCCACAGAGTGGTATAAATCTTTACCCCGTACTGCGGGGTTTAGTAAAACAGATTAACCGATAAATATGTGCGGAATATTTGGGATATATCCTCATAAACAGGCGCTTGAGATTACCTCTCTGGGGCTCTATGCCCTGCAACACCGGGGAGAAGAGGCCGCGGGCATTGTTTCACGTAATGGCAGCAAGGTATATTTACATAAATCCTTAGGGTTAGTGAGCGATGTCTTTGGAGAAAACGCGCTAAAAGGGTTGCGCGGCGAATTAAGCGTGGGGCATGTGCGTTATTCTACCACTGGAAGTAGCAATATTAAAAATACCCAGCCCTTTTATACTAAATCCAGAATCGGCGATATTGCCATTGCCCACAACGGAAACTTAATCAATGCCCAGGAGTTAAAGAATAGTATGGAAGAAAAGGGCGCGCTTTTTCAGACGACGATGGATTCGGAAGTAATCGTGCATCTATTGGCGCATAGCCCGAACAAAGATTACAAAGAGGCCATGGTTTGGTCATTAGGCCAGCTGCAGGGTGCATATTCTTTAGTCATGATGTTTAATGATATTCTGATTGGCTCAAGGGATAGCTTTGGTTTTCGGCCGCTCTGTTTAGGCAGATTAGATGCGGCGCATATTTTAGCCAGCGAAACCTGCGCCTTAGATTTGGTGGGCGCCACATACATAAGAGATGTAGAGCCGGGCGAGATAGTTTTTATCCATAAAGACAAGATTGAATCCCTCAAGCCATTTGGAAATTCGCGCTGTGCGCATTGTATTTTTGAATATATTTACTTTGCCCGTCCCGACAGTAATATCTTTGGCCATAATGTTTATCTGGCGCGTAACCGCTTAGGCAGAGAGATGGCGCGGGAGTTTCCTCATGAATCAGATTTAGTGATGCCCATTCCTGACTCCGGGGTCTATGCGGCAATAGGTTTTGCGCAGGCATCAGGCATCCCTTTTGAAATAGGGATGATTCGCAACCACTATATCGGCCGCACCTTTATTCAACCCAAGCAATTGACGCGCGATTTCCGGGTAAAAGTGAAACTTAATCCGGTAAAAGATATCCTTAAGGATAAGCGCGTGATAGTGATTGAAGATTCTATTGTGCGCGGCACCACCAGCCGCGCCAGGGTAAAGACCTTGCGTCAGGCCGGGGCAAAAGAACTGCATATGCGCGTGAGCTGCCCTCCTTTAAAATACCCTTGTTTTTACGGCATTGATTTTCCCACGAAAAAAGAACTGATTGCCGCTAAACACAGCATTGATTGGATTAAGGATTTTATCGGCGTAGATTCTTTAGAATATCTGAGTCTTGAAGGTATGCTGAAGTCTATGCCTTTGCCAAAGGATAAGTTCTGTACTGCTTGCTTTGACGGAAAATATCCTATAAAAGCGCCCAGGAAGTTGTCAAAGAATATATTGGAGAGGGGGTCTAGAGGTGGCTAAATATATTTTTATTACCGGCGGGGTAATTTCCAGTTTAGGTAAAGGCATAACCTCTGCCTCTATCGGCAAGATTCTGGAATCGCGGGCCTTAAGGGTGAGCTTAATGAAATTTGATCCTTACATCAATGTTGACCCCGGCACGATGAATCCTTATCAGCACGGAGAAGTTTATGTCACCGAGGATGGCGCAGAGACAGATTTAGACCTGGGGCATTACGAAAGATTTACCCACGCCCAGACCACCAAATTTAATAATGTTACTACGGGCCAGATATATAATGCGGTAATCTCAAAAGAAAGACGCGGTGATTATTTAGGAAAGACCATTCAGGTAATCCCGCATATTACGGCTGAGATAAAAGCCAGGATAAAAAAAGTTGCCGAGGTCTCCCGGGCGCAAATTGTGCTTGCCGAAATAGGGGGGACCGTAGGAGATATTGAAAGTCTTCCTTTTTTAGAAGCAGCCAGACAACTTGGTCTTGAACTGGGCAAGGATAATGTCTTATATGTGCATGTAACCTTAGTCCCATTTATTAAGTGCGCAGAGGAGATTAAGACCAAACCCACCCAGCATAGCGTAGGGACATTGCGCGAGATAGGGATTCAGCCGGATGTCTTAATCTGCCGCACTGAGAAGGCCTTATCTAATGAAATCAAAGAAAAAATTTCTCTCTTTTGTAATGTGCAAAAAGAGGCAGTAATTGAGGCCAGGGATGTTGCCTCCATTTATCAGATTCCCCTCGTATTTAAAGAACAGGTGCTGGATGAGATAATTTTAAGCCACTTTAAACTAATCTCCCGCTCTTCGCAGTTAAAAGAATGGGAAAAAGACGTGGTAACTAAGGCGCTCAATCCTAAGTATAAGGTATGTATTGCTTTGGTAGGAAAGTATACCACTCTGCAGGATGCCTATAAGTCTATTTATGAGGCATTGGTGCATGCCGGCATTGCTAATGATGCGAGAGTGGAAGTAAAAAAGATTGATTCTGAGGATATTGAAAAACAGGGGGCGCAAAAAGTTTTAGCCGGGGTAGGCGGTGTCCTTGTCCCAGGGGGTTTTGGTTACCGCGGGATTGAAGGTAAGATTAAAGCGATTAAATATGCCCGGGAGAAAAAAATTCCTTTTTTGGGTTTATGTTTAGGGATGCAGTGCGCGGCCATTGAGTTCGCCAGGAATGTTTGCGCTTTAAAAGAGGCAAATTCTACGGAATTTAAACCCCAGACAAAATATCCGGTGATAAGTTTATTAGCCGAACAGAAAAAGATTAAGAATTTA
This sequence comes from Candidatus Omnitrophota bacterium, assembly GCA_016212045.1. GTDB lineage: Bacteria > Omnitrophota > Gorgyraeia > Gygaellales > Profunditerraquicolaceae > JACRHO01. Next base: position 5,309 of record JACRHO010000033.1, read on the forward strand.
GGCGGGACAATGCGGCTGGGCGTCTACCCTTGCAAAATAAAAAAGAAAACCCTGGCCGCCCGGATTTACAGCAAGGCCCTTATCCATGAACGACACAGGCATAGATATGAGTTCAATAATAAATATAAAAAGTATTTCGAAAAAAAAGGGATGATTTTTTCCGGTATATATCCCAAGAGGAATCTGGTGGAAATAATTGAATTAAAGGAGCACCCCTATTTTATTGCCGTGCAGTTTCATCCGGAGTTTAAATCCAAACCGGACCTTTGCCACCCTTTATTTAGGGAATTTATTAGAGCAGCATTACAGTTATGCAAGCAGTTTTAGCCTTAGAATCAGGAAAAATATTTAAGGGGAAATCGTTTGGTGCCAATGGCGAACGATATGGTGAGGTGGTCTTTAATACTAGCATGACTGGTTACCAAGAGATACTTACTGACCCTTCTTATAAAGGACAGATTGTGACAATGACTTATCCTTTAGTCGGCAACTATGGTATTAATAGAGAGGATGTAGAGTCAAGAAAAATTTTTTTAGCGGGTTTTGTGGTCAAAGAATATAGTAAAATTGCCAGTAATTGGCGCAAAGAAAAGACATTAGGAGATTATCTAAAAGAAAATAATATCTTGGGCATTGAAGATATTGATACACGGGCTTTAACTTTACATATCCGGGAGCAAGGGGCAATGCGGGCAGTCTTATCCACTGAGGAACTGGATGAGCAGAAATTGGTTAAGCAGGCAAGGGATTCGTCGGGCCTGGTGGGTATAGATTTGGTCAAGGAGGTAACCTGCAAAAAGAAATATGTCTGGTCAAAAGCCAAGGCAAAATATAAAGTTGTCGTGCTTGACTGCGGGGTAAAATATAATATTTTAAGAGAACTTATGCAGCGTCATTGTGAGGTAGTGGTGGTGCCGGCGTATATGGAGGCTAAGGAAATTTTAAAGTTAAAACCTGACGGGCTACTCCTCTCTAACGGGCCAGGAGACCCGGCCGCAGTAAAGTATGTGATTCAGACTACGCGCGAGCTCATCGGAAAATTACCAATATTCGGCATCTGTTTAGGTCATCAGATGTTAGGCCTGGCCTTAGGTGGCTCAACCTATAAGTTAAAATTCGGCCACCACGGCGCAAACCATCCGGTTAAGGACTTAACCAGCGGAAAAATCTCTATTACCGTGCAGAATCACGGGTTTTGTGTGGATATAGATTCCCTGAATAAAAAGGAGATCGCGATAACCCATATTAATCTTAATGACCAGACGCTGGAGGGGATGCGGTATAAGAGGTTGCCGATATTCTCTGTGCAGTTTCATCCCGAGGCCTCGGCTGGGCCGCATGACGCAGGGTATTTATTTGGAGAGTTTATAGCAATGATGAAACGAAAGAGATAAATTACTCATGACAAATCCCAAATCCAAATACTACCAAATCCAAAATAAATCCAAAATCCCAAATCCAAATTTTGGGATTTGGAAATTGGGATTTGTTTGGTAGTATTGGTATTATTGGTAGTATTGGGATTTTTCAGATTATTTTATCTTTATTATTAAGATGCCTAAACGAACAGACATCAAAAAAATTTTAATCATTGGTTCAGGCCCGATTGTGATCAGTCAGGCCTGCGAATTTGATTATTCCGGCACCCAGGCCTGTAAAGTCCTAAAACAGGAGGGCTATAAAGTAATTTTAGTTAATTCTAATCCTGCTACGATTATGACTGACCCTGAATTAGCCGAGAAA
>JACRHO010000040.1 GCA_016212045.1 Candidatus Omnitrophota bacterium
AAATGCCCGCGCCAAGTCCGTTGAACCCACACCCGTCGCGTAGCAGCCCAGGGCGCCATAGGTACAGGTATGCGAATCTGCGCCGATGACTAAATCCCCCGGTCCTACCAAGCCCATCTCAGGGAGAAGCGCATGTTCAATACCCATACAACCTACTTCAAAATAATTTTCTAATTTCTGCTGTTCGGCAAATTCCGCCAGAATTTTACACTGGTTGGCGCTCAATAAATCCTTTGCCGGAGCAAAGTGGTCAGGCACCAATACTATTTTCTGGCGGTCAAAGACCTTTTTAAAACCTGCATTTTTAAATTCCTCAATTGCCAAAGGCGCAGTGATATCGTTACCCAAGGCGAGGTCAACCTTAACCTCAATAAATTCTCCCGGCTTTATATCTTTCTTGTCGGTATGCGCCAGTAATATTTTTTCTGCGATTGTATAAGGCATTTCTCTTAAAACTCTAAACACTAAACTCTAAATCCTAAACAAACTCAAAATTCAAAACTCTAAACTCAAAACTTTTTTGTTTTGGATTTTGGGTTTAGGATTTTGGATTTGTTTAGAGTTTAGGATTTCGGATTTAGGATTTAAACCCATTATTTAAACTTTTTAACAACAAGCGTAGCATTGTGTCCGCCAAAGCCTAAGGAATTAGACATGCAGACATTAACTTTGGCTTTACGCGCTGTATTCGGCACGTAATCCAAGTCGCATTCGGGGTCAGGATATTCGTAGTTTATGGTGGGAGGTACTATGTTTTCTTTTATCGCCAAACTGCAAACCACAAATTCCACGCCGCCGGCTGCTCCCAGGAGATGGCCGGTCATGGATTTGGTGGAAGAAACCATTGCCTTTTTGGCATGACTGCCTAAAGACCTTTTTATGGCCACTGTCTCTAACTTATCGTTGAGTTTAGTGGAGGTGCCGTGGGCATTAATATAAGTTATCGCTTCGGGATTAAGTTTGGCGTCCTTTAAAGCCAAATTCATCGCCCGCATCGCCCCGTCGCCTTCTGGGTCAGGGGCAGTGATATGATAGGCATCACAGGACATCCCGTAGCCGACAATCTCCGCGATAATCTCGGCTTTTCTTTTTTGGGCGTGTTGCAAAGTTTCTAAAACCACTAAGCCGCAGCCTTCAGCCATAATAAATCCGTCGCGCTCCAGATCAAAGGGGCGGCTGGCTTTTTGGGGTTCGTGATTCCTCGTGGATAGTGCCCTTAAAGCGCAGAATCCGCCTAGACCCGTACGCGTAATACAACTTTCTGTGCCTCCGGAAATCATTACCTCGGCGTCTCCGCGCTCTAAAATTCTAAAGGCGTCTCCGATAGCATGCGAACCCGAGGCGCAGGCAGTAGCCACACAGGTATTCGGGCCTTTTAAGCCAAAACTAATCCCCACCTGGCCGCTGGCCTCATTCACGATTAACATCGGAATGAGATACGGAGACATCCGTGACGGACCCCGCTCCAGATAAATCTTGTGCTGTTGCTCAATAGTATATAAACTCCCGATGCCTGAGCCAATGAGCACACCGATGCGCTCGCGGTCCTCTTTTTCTAAATCTAATCCTGCTGAAGCAATGGCCTGTTTTGCCGCCGCCACTGCGTATTGGCCAAATTTATCTATGCGCTTAACCTCCTTACTAGACATACCATATAGGGCCGGGTCAAAACCTTTGACCTCCGCGGCAATACGGGAATCAAATTTACTGGCATCAAAAGAAGTCAGCGGCCCCACCGCGCCTTTGCCCTCTTTCATTGCCTTCCAGAAAGTGGGGACGTCATTGCCATTAGGGGTAATTACACCCAAACCTGTAACTACTACTCTATTTTCCATAATAAAATATAGTAAAAACCCCGCCTAAACTTTCGGCGGGGCGCTGGCTAAAAATTAATTTATCTTTAAGGTATTACTTACTCCCTGCTTTTTCTTCAATATATTTAATTGCATCGCCAACCGTGGCAATCTTTTCCGCATCTTCATCAGGTATCTCAATGCCAAACTCTTCCTCTAAAGCCATTACCAGCTCTACGGTATCCAAAGAGTCTGCGCCTAAATCATCAATAAAAGATGCCTCTGGAACCACCTCTTCTGGTTTTACTCCCAGCTGCTCTGCAATTATTGACTTCACCTTATCTTGCACTGCCATTCTCTTTCCTCCTTTTGAACTTACGCCAAAACCATTCCGCCGTCAACCACAATCACTTGGCCGGTAATATAACTGGCGCCTTCAGATGCTAAAAATAAACATAAATTTGCGACATCTGCGGGACTGCCAAACTTAGCCAAGGGGATAGCGGATAGCATCTTCTGCTGCAATTCTTTGGGAAGCTTAGCGGTCATCTCGGTCTGGATAAAGCCAGGCGCTACAGCATTCACATTGATATTGCGGCTGGCCAGTTCCTTGGCCGCAGTCTTGGTCAAGGCAATTATTCCGGCCTTAGAGGCCGCATAATTTGCCTGTCCGACATTACCGATTATGCCAATGATCGAAGCGATATTGATAATCTTGCCTGCTCGCTGCTTAATCATGACCTTCGCTGCTGCCTTGGTGCAATTAAATGTGCCTTTGAGATTTACTGCCAAAACCGCATCCCAGTCGGCTTCATTCATCCGCAGCAGAAGATTATCTTTGGTAATTCCTGCGTTGTTAACTAATATATCAACCTTTCTAAATTTGTCAAGGATTTTATTTAGGGCATCTTCTACTTTTTTATAATCAGTTACATCTAACTCTAATGCCAGGCACTTCCTGCCTAAGGCTTCAATCTCTTTTTGGGTCTGGCTGGCCTGCTCTAAATTGATATCGCCAATAACAATATCCGCGCCTTCGCGGGCAAAGGTTAAAGCAATCTCCCGGCCGATACCCTGGGCTCCACCGGTAATTAAAGCTACCTTATCTTTTAAACGCATCTCTTCTCCTTCTTACTATCCCTGTCCCACCTACGCGGTGGAACAGGTTAAACTTAGGATATCTTGTTTCTTTTCTATGCTGATTACCTCCGCCGCTGGTTCGATGCGGCGCAGCAGGCCTTTTAAAACCTTACCCGGCCCGAATTCGATGAAATTCTTGATGCCTTGAGATAATATAAATTTCATCGAGTCCTCCCATTTTACCG
>JACRHO010000036.1 GCA_016212045.1 Candidatus Omnitrophota bacterium
GCTTGGTGGATATTAAGCTGCGTATGCGCGCGGCAGAAGCGTTGGATGCGATATGGAGGGAGTACCAGAATTCACTTGACAATAAGCAATAAGACGCTAATATGTAATTAACAATCAGACAGTGTCCCGAGTTTGAAGGGGGAAATCCCGGACGTTAAAAAAGTAAAACCTTCGTAAGGCGTAGGCCTGCGAGGGTTTTTTGTTTTTAGGGGATAAATAGGCGGTAATGATATAAAAAGAAAGGGGGTTAAGGCGAAGATTTATCATTACAGCCAATAAATTTAGTTTAATAACGTGGTTTTAGGACGGGAGGGTTACAATGGAAGGCTTGAAAGTCTTGCGCAGCACCCAGATAATCATTCTGGGAATTTGTTTTGTGATTGCCACAATCGTATCAACGATAATATTTTCAAAAGGCCTGCTGCAGATTAAGAAATTTAGCGGAGAAGTAATCAGTGTTACCGGTTCAGCAGAGAAGAAGATTGAATCAGATTATATCGTTTGGCATTCGGGTTTTTCAAGAAGAGAATCACAGCTTAAGGCGGCGTATGGCAAAATTCAAGACGACCTTAAGAAGGTAAAAGATTATCTTTTATTAAAGGGCATAAAGGAAAATGAGATTGTGGTTTCTCAGATAGCCACAGCGGTTATTTACAAAAAGAACGAAAAAGGTAACGATACCAATGAAATCGAGGGTTATTTATTGTCACAAGGTATTGAAGTAAAGTCCAATGATGTTAAAAGAATTGACGAAGTATCCCGGCAATCTACGGAGTTGATAAATCAGGATATTCAGTTTATCTCTGGAGCGCCAGAATATTTCTATACCAAGTTAGCTGATCTGAAGATTGAGATGCTGTCCAAGGCCACAGAGGACGCCAAGCAGCGCGCTATCAGCATGGCTAATTCTACAGGCAACAAAATCGGCGCGATACGCTCTGCCAAGATGGGCGTTTTTCAAATAACGCCTATTACCTCTACTGATGTCTCTTGGTATGGCGAGAATGATACCTCATCTTTTGAGAAGAAAGTTATGGCTGTAGTTACAGCAAGCTTCGCTATTGAATAATCCGCTTATTGCGCTAAATTATATTTGGTTTTCTGCGAGGGATATTTTATTTGACAAAGCCGGATAAAGGGGTATAATAAGAATACGAGAACAAAAGGATTGAGAAAAGATTAGGCCGTAGGGGTGAGACTACTAACCTTTACGGCTTTTTTCTTCGGTGCTTCTTGTAAATTATAAGGAGTGACTATGCAAAAAGTAAAGACTTCACACAAGGGCAGACAGTGCAAATTCCCGCATTGTAAGCACATCTTGAGTATCTATAATCATGAGGCCTATTGCCATATCCATCTTGGGGCCGTTGACAAGAGACAGAAGTTAAAGAAGGCCTGAAGTATCATGACGCACAGATCGGTTAACATAGATAGTTTTCCTCAAAGGCCGACGAATCCGCCTGAACAGAGTTTCTACGGGTTAGGTATCGCGCCTAAGATTCTTGATATCCTTGAGCGCATAAAGTTTACGGTGCCGACGCCGATTCAGTTGAAGGCGATTCCTCTGGCAATCCAAGGCAAGGATATTATTGGTATTGCGCAGACCGGCACTGGAAAGACCCATGCCTTTGCTATTCCCATGGTGCAGCGTCTAGCGCAGAGAAAAGGGATGGGATTAGTCCTTGCGCCGACCCGGGAATTAGCGATTCAGATTGATGAGGCCTTTTTAGGTATCGCGCCTGCCTTCGGCATGCGCACCGCCTGTCTTATTGGCGGCGCTCCCCTGGGCCCTCAGATACAGGCGCTGCGTAAAAACCCCCGCGTGGTGACTGCCACTCCGGGCAGGCTGCTTGATCATATGGCACAGTGGAATATATATACTAATGATGTAGTAATGCTGGTGCTTGATGAAGCGGATCGCATGCTGGATATGGGGTTTGCCCCGCAGATAGAGAAAATTTTGCGTTTCCTGCCTAAAGAAAGGCAGACTCTGCTTTTTTCCGCGACTATCCCTAAAGAGGTTATGGAGATCGCGGCTAAACATATGAAACTTCCTATTTCTGTTGAGATTGCCCCGTCAGGGACCACGGTAGAACTGGTAACCCAGGAATTATTTATTTTGAAGAAAGAAGCCAAACCGCGGCTTCTGGGTAAGCTGCTTAAGCAATATCAGGGGGCAATTCTTTTATTTTCCCGCACTAAGCATAACGCCAGAAGGCTGGCGCGGGCGATTCGTGAGATGGGCTACAGTACGGCCGAAATACATTCTAATCGCTCCCTCGTCCAGCGCAGGGAGGCGCTTGAAGGTTTTAAGTCAGGCAGATACAAGGTGCTCGTCGCTACTGATATCGCTGCCAGGGGAATAGATGTGCGGGGAATTGAGCTGGTGATTAATTATGACCTCCCCGATGATGCGCAAAACTATGTGCATCGCATTGGCCGCACAGCGCGGGCAGGGCATAAAGGCCATGCGATTTCTTTTGCCACGCCTGATCAGAGACGCGATGTTCGCGATATTGAGAAAATTATCAGAACCTCGCTACCTGTCTCAAGGCATCCGGAGATTTCGCAGGAACAATTTATTCCAACTTCACCTCTGGCGTCGGATAGACAATTAAAAGCTAATTATAGGCAAAAGCGTCATAAATTCCGATAATTCCGATGCGCCTGCCTGCCGGCAGGCAGGGGACAGTAAACAGTAAATGGCCCTGTGGAGGAGATGCAAATGAAGGTTTTACTAATATCTGCAAGTCCGCATAAAGAAGAGAGCCGGACCTTTCTTTTGGCCAAGGAAGTTTTAAGAGGGCTGGCGCAGGAGGGAGTGGAGAGCGAAGTAATCCATTTAGATGATTTCCGGGTATTTTTCTGTAAGCATTGCGAGGCC